>JAJQDF010000213.1 GCA_021202325.1 Clostridiales bacterium
CCGCCGATTATAACGACATTTTTGTCCTTTACATCGACATATTTTCCGTCGGCAAAGTTGGAGTCAAGGAGACTCTTTGTATTTCTTGTCAAAAAGTCTACGGCGAAATATATTCCTTTGGTTGTTTCTCTGCCTTCAGCCTTTATATCACGGGGATTTCCGGCACCGCAGCAGAGAACAACAGCATCGTAAGAGTTCAATATTTCATCGGCGCTTATTGCGTTTCCAATGTCAGCATTTACAACAAATTTTACGCCTTCCTCTTTCATCAGATTTACACGGCGCTCAACTATATCCTTTTCAAGCTTCATATTCGGTATGCCGTACATCAACAGGCCGCCGATACGGTCGTTCTTTTCGTATACGGTTACGTTGTGGCCTCTGCGGTTCAGCGCATCGGCTACGGCAAGGCCGGAAGGGCCTGAGCCTATTACAGCAACCTTTTTATCCGAACGAACCTTAGGTATACGGGGTTTAATATAGCCGTTTTTGAAGCCGGTCTCAATGAGTGCAAGCTCATTTTCCTTAACGGTAACCGGTGTATCATTCATTCCGCAGGTGCATGCCGCCTCACAGAGGGCAGGGCATACACGGCCTGTAAATTCCGGAAAACTGCTTGTCTTAATAAGCCTGTTAAGGGCGTGTTCCCAATTTCCATTGTAAATTTCGTCGTTCCACTCGGGTATCAGGTTATGAAGAGGACAGCCCGTAGCCATTCCGTGGAGAATCATGCCGCTCTGACAAAATGGCACACCGCAGTTCATGCATCTGGCTGCCTGTTTGCGGCGCTCCTCGGAAGAAAGCGCACCGTGGAATTCATTGAAATTTTTAATCCTGTCTATTGGTTCTATGGAAGGGTTTCCTTCCCTGTAATATTCTAAAAATCCTGTAGGTTTTCCCATAACGCTTCCTCCTTACCTGTTCGTATTCATGTAGAATGCTTCGATTTCAGCCTGTTCTCTTGACAATCCCTTTTCCTCAAACTGGGAAATGGACTGTAACATGTGGTTGTAATCGATTGGCATTATCTTCTTAAACTTATCGGTATATTCCGTAAAGTTATCAAGAATACGTTTGCCAAGGGGAGAGCCTGTAGCCTCAACATGCTCCGTGAGAAGGTTCTTGATCTCAAGAACATCCTGTTTTAAGCTTACAGTTTCTATGCTGACCAATTCTTTGTTTACACGAAGATATAAATCATGGTGTTCGTCAAGGACGTACACTATGCCGCCAGACATACCTGCGGCAAAGTTTTTGCCTGTTCCGCCGAGTATAAGCACAACGCCGCCTGTCATATATTCACAGCCGTGGTCGCCGACACCTTCAACAACAGCATGGGCGCCGGAATTTCTTACACAGAAACGCTCGCCGGCAACGCCGTTTATGAAGGCCTTTCCGCTTGTTGCGCCGTAAAGGGCTACGTTGCCTATAATAATGTTTTCCTCAGGCTTAAATGTACTGCCCTTGGAAGGATAAACAATGAGCTTACCGCCGGAAAGTCCTTTGCCGAAATAGTCATTGCTGTCGCCTTCCAGCTCCATTGTAAGACCTTTGGGAATAAATGCTCCAAAGCTTTGTCCGCCGCCTCCGTTGCACTTAACTGTGAATGTATCATCATCCAGTGTATTGGCGTAGCGCTTTGTTATTTCCGAACCCAATATTGTTCCAAGTGTACGGTCGGTACTGCTTATGTTAATTTCTATCTTCTGTTTTTTGCCTGTTTCAAGTGCTGACGAGAATTCCTTTAGAAGTATTTTCTCATCAATTGTATTTTCAAGCCTGAAGTCGTATATTTTCTCCGGATTGAAGTGGGTTTCCTCACCCTTTGTTTCCGGATTGTAGAGTATGCGGCTCATATCTACTTTGGCTGCTCTGTCAGTTATCTGCTTGTCTCGTACACGTAAGAACTCCTTGCGGCCGACAAGCTCTTCAACAGTGCGGACACCGCATTTAGCCATTATTTTACGAAGCTCTTCAGCTATGAACATCATGAAGTTGATAACATATTCGGGTTTGCCTCTGAATCTCTTTCTAAGCTCAGGATTCTGTGTGGCGATACCAACGGGACAGGTATCGAGGTTGCAAACTCTCATCATTACACAGCCCATTGTTACGAGGGGAGCGGTGGCAAAGCCGAATTCTTCTGCGCCAAGCATACATGCTATTGCAACATCACGGCCGCTCATAAGCTTGCCGTCGGTTTCAATAACAACCCTAGAACGGAGACCGTTTTCTATAAGTGTCTGATGGGTTTCGGCAAGTCCTAGTTCCCAAGGAAGGCCGGCGCTGTGAATAGAGCTCTTCGGAGCCGCACCTGTTCCTCCGTCATATCCCGATATAAGTATTACCTGGGCACCGGCCTTTGCTACGCCTGCGGCAACTGTGCCTACTCCTGCCTCAGAAACGAGCTTAACCGAAATACGGGCATCTCTGTTGGCATTTTTCAGGTCGTATATAAGCTGTGCCAAGTCCTCAATTGAATAAATATCATGGTGGGGCGGCGGTGAAATAAGAGCCACTCCGGGTGTGGAGTATCTTGTCTTGGCAATCCAAGGATAAACCTTTTTGCCGGGCAGATGTCCGCCTTCGCCGGGTTTTGCACCCTGAGCCATTTTTATCTGTATTTCCTTAGCGCTTACAAGGTATTCGCTTGTTACGCCGAAACGTCCGGAAGCTACCTGCTTGATAGCACTGCAATATTCCGAATGAAGTCTTTCCGGAAGCTCGCCGCCTTCGCCGGAGTTGGATTTTCCGCCGATGGTGTTCATAGCCTTAGCAAGACATTCGTGGGCTTCCTGCGATATTGAGCCGTAGCTCATTGCGCCTGTCTTGAATCTCTTTACTATTTCGGAAGCCGGTTCAACCTCATCGATAGGAATACTCTTTGCCGGATCATAGCTGAACTCAAGCAAGCCTCTTAAAGTATGTGGCTTGGATGCGTCATCTACGAGGGCAGTATATTCCTTGAATTTCTCATAGCTTCCCGTCTGTGCTGCCTCCTGGAGAGCGACAATTATCTGGGGGCTGTAGAGATGGTCGTCCTTGTCGCTTCCGCTGCGCAGCTTGTGCGCTCCGCTGGAATCAAGGGATGTATCAACGCCAAGACCGAGGGGATCGAATGCGTGGGAATGTCTCCACTCAACGCCTTCGTCTATTTCCTCAAGACCAATGCCGCCTACACGGCTGACTGTATTAGTAAAATATTTGTCTATTACTTCCTGTTTAATTCCGATAGCCTCAAATATCTGTGCCGACTGATATGACTGTATTGTGGAAATACCCATCTTTGAAGCGATCTTTACTATACCGTGGAGTATAGCGCTGTTGTAGTCGTCAACGGCAACATGGAAATCCTTATCAAGTATTCCCAAGTCGATAAGCTCGCCTATGCACTCGTGGGCAAGATAGGGATTGATAGCCCTTGCGCCGTAGCCGAGAAGGGTAGCAAAGTGATGTACATCACGGGGTTCGGCACTTTCAAGAATTATCGAAACGGCTGTTCTCTTCTTAGTCTTTATAAGATATTGCTCTACGGCCGAAACGGCAAGCAGAGAGGGGATAGCCACATGGTTTTCGTCCACGCCTCTGTCGGAAAGTATAATTATGTTTACGCCGTTTTTGTAGGCTCTATCTACGTTCACGTATAAGTGTTCAACGGCACGTTCAAGGGGCGTGTTTTTGTAGTAAAGCAGTGAAACAGTGTCAACCTTGAAGCCGGGAACATTCATATTTTTAATTTTAAGCAAATCCACACTTGTAAGTATGGGGTTTTGTATCTGCAATACTCGGCAGTTGTCGGCCTTTTCTTCAAGAAGATTGCCGTCCGAGCCGAGATATACTGTCGTGTTTGTAACTATTTCTTCACGGATTGCGTCTATGGGCGGATTCGTAACCTGTGCGAATATCTGCTTGAAATAGTTAAATAACGGCTGGTGCTTGTCCGAAAGCACTGCCAGAGGAATATCTATGCCCATGGCCGCAGTAGGTTCACTGCCGTTAGCCGACATGGGAAGAATTGCTGTCTTAACATCCTCGTATGTATAGCCGAAAGCTTTGTAGAGCTTATCCCTAGTTTCCTGGTCATTAACCTCAACCTTTTTGTTGGGAATAGGCAAGTCCTTAAGATGAACAAGGTACTGATCCAGCCACTCACCGTAGGGCTGTTTGCGGGCATACTTTTCCTTAAGCTCGTCATCCGATATAACTCGTCCGGCCTTAGTGTCCACAAGAAGCATTTTGCCGGGCTCAAGTCTGGATTTTTTAACTACCTTTTCGGGAGCAAAATCCAGTACGCCGACCTCGGACGAAAGTACAAGATGGTCGTCGTCTGTTATATAGTATCTGGAAGGGCGGAGGCCGTTTCTGTCAAGTACTGCGCCTACAACATCGCCATCGGAGAACAGTATGGAAGCGGGGCCGTCCCAAGGCTCCATCATTGTTGCATAATATCTGTAGAGATCACGTTTTTCACGGCTTATGTTTTTGTCATTGCTCCAGGGCTCGGGAATTGTTATCATAAGCGCTAGAGGAAGCTCCATGCCGTTCATAACGAAAAATTCAAGGGTATTGTCAAGCATAGCGGAGTCGGAGCCGCTTACATTGACAACGGGCAGTATTTTGTCCATATCGTCTGCCATAACTTTTGAGAACATTGTTTCCTCACGGGCAAGCATACGGTCAACGTTGCCTCTTATTGTGTTTATCTCGCCGTTATGGAGAATAAATCTGTTGGGATGGGCTCTTTCCCAGCTGGGGTTTGTGTTTGTTGAAAATCTGGAATGAACCATTGCTATAGCTGATTTGTAGTCCTTATCCTGAAGGTCCAAATAAAATTTACGCAGCTGGTCAACAAGGAACATTCCTTTATAAACTATTGTGCGGCTTGAGAGGGAGACAACATATGTGTTGTCGTTGCTCTGCTCAAATACACGTCTTATTATGTAAAGCTTTCTATCAAACTCAAGGCCTCTTGATAAATTGTTCGGCCTTTCGATTATTGCCTGCATTATGTACGGCATACAGTCCTTTGCCTTTTGTCCGAGAATTGATGGATCTACGGGAACAGTACGCCAGCCTAAGAATTTCAGGCCTTCCTTTTGGGTTATTACCTCAAACATTTTTTTGGCCTGATTGCGTTTAAGCGTATCCTGCGGGAAGAAGAACATACCAATTCCGTAGTCCCTTTCCTCATTTAATTCTATTCCAATCTCCGCAGCGGCCTTCTTAAAAAAGCTGTGGGAAATCTGGAGCATTATTCCTACTCCGTCACCGGTTTCGCCTTCGGCATCCTTACCGGCACGGTGTTCAAGCTTCTCAACTATTTTGAGAGCATCATCGACTATTTTGTTTGACTGAATTCCTTTTATGCTGACAACGGCACCGATACCGCAGTTGTCATGTTCGAATTGAGTTTCGTAAAGTCCCTTATTTATGTCATTCATATTTTTCAGCCCCTAACTTATTGAAATACCGCCGCATAGGAGAGTTTAAGTACCCATGCGGCATCTGGTTAATATTTAGGTCGGTTTGGATTATGTTTGTTTCCCCTAATTACTTATATGTTCATAATAGGGCGGCTGGTTGCGCCGCCCTTGGAATATCTAATGTTTTAAATAAGCCTTTTATCTTACTCCGAAGAGAAGGTCGCCGTATGTAGGGAACGGCCAATACTTCTTGGCTGTAAGTGTCTCAAGCTCATCTGCGGGAGCTCTTACAGCATCCATAGCAGGAATGATTATATCCTTGTAGTATACAGAAAGTTCTGTAACATCGGACATATCTGCAGCCTTTTCCATGTCGGCGTCAAGAGCCTGGACAGCTGAGTAAAGCTTGGAAGTAAGAGATGAAATCTTAGATACTATATCTTCCTCATAGCTGCATTCGCATCCTGAAATGAAGCTCTTCTTTGCTATAGCTGTGTCGGCAAGCTCTTTGCTGTATGCCGTAACTGCCGGAAGAATGTCCTTCTTAGCCATGTCGAGCATTGTGGCGGCCTCTATGCCGATAACCTTGCAGTAGCTCTCCAGTGTAATCTCGTAACGCGACTCAACCTCTGTCCTTGTGAGAACTCCGGTTTCCTCAAAGAGAGAAATGTTCTTCTCTGAGATAAAGTAGGGCAGGCAGTCAGGAGTGGTCTTAAGGTTAAGTAGGCCTCTCTTTTCAGCTTCTTCAATCCATGCATCCTCATATCCGTTGCCGTTGAAAAGTATTCTTTCATGGTCTTTTATTGTCTTAACAATGAGATCATGAAGAGCTTCTTCGAAATCTTCAGCGCCTTCAAGTTCGTCAGCAAACTCTTTCAGTTCTTTGCCGAATACTGAGTTGAGTACGAAGTTAGGACCTGAAATTGACATTGTGGAGCCTACCATACGGAACTCAAACTTGTTTCCTGTGAAAGCGAAGGGTGATGTTCTGTTACGGTCCGTTGTATCTCTGAAGAAGTGGGGCAGAATGTCTACGCCGATCTTCATGGGCTCTTTTTCTGTGCTGTTGTATGACTTGCCTTCTTTTATTGCTTGGAGTATTCCGTAGAGCTCATCGCCAAGGAATATGGATACTACTGCCGGAGGCGCCTCGTTGGCTCCGAGTCTGTGGTCGTTTCCTGCGGAAGCAACTGCTATACGGAGGAGATCCTGATATTCGTCAACGCCCTTTATAACTGCGCAAAGGAATAAGAGAAACTGAGCGTTCTCATAAGGAGTTTCGCCGGGCTCAAGAAGGTTTACGCCGGTATTTGTCGAAAGCGACCAGTTGTTGTGCTTGCCGGAACCGTTTACGCCTGCGAAGGGTTTTTCATGAAGAAGACATACAAGGTCATGCTTCTTTGCTACCTTCTGCATAAGCTCCATTGTAAGCTGGTTGTGGTCTGTAGCGATATTTGTTGTTGTATATATAGGGGCAAGCTCGTGCTGTGCAGGAGCAACCTCGTTATGCTCTGTTTTAGCAAGAATGCCAAGCTTCCAAAGCTCTTCATTAAGGTCATTCATGTAGGCTGCAACTCTGGGCTTGATTGAGCCGAAGTAGTGGTCGTCAAGTTCCTGGCCCTTGGGTGCCTTTGCTCCGAAAAGTGTTCTGCCTGTGTAAATAAGGTCTTTTCTCTGATCATAGAGTTCTTTGGGAACAAGGAAATATTCCTGCTCGGGGCCTACTGTTGTCTTTACGGAAGTAACATCTTCGTTGCCGAAAAGCTTAAGAACTCTAAGTGCTTCCTTATTGATATATTCCATTGAACGAAGGAGAGGAGTCTTTTTGTCAAGAGCCTCGCCTGTGTATGAACAGAAGGCAGTGGGAATGCACAGTGATTTGTCCTTAATGAAAGCATATGATGAAGGATCCCATGTTGTATAGCCCCTGGCCTCGAATGTGGCTCTTAAGCCGCCTGAAGGGAATGATGAAGCATCAGGTTCGCCCTTTACAAGCTCTTTGCCTGAGAACTCCATTATTATTTTTCCGTCGTCCTTGGGGGAGATAAAACTGTCGTGCTTCTCAGCCGTAACGCCTGTCATGGGCTGGAACCAGTGCGTGAAATGTGTGGCGCCTTTTTCAATGGCCCAATCTTTCATAGCGTTGGCTACTACGTTTGCGACCTCAAGGTCTACGAGTGGAAGGCCGTCCTTCATAGTCTTCTGCATAGCCTTATAAGTTTCCTTGGGAAGTCTGGCTTCCATTACTTTGTCATCAAAAACCATAGATCCGAATATTTCTGTCATTGTACTCATGGTGTCTCTCTCCTTTTTCTATTTATTCATAGATTTACTGTTAAAGTATTGAAAGCACATAGCAATCGGCTTTCATACTTACTGTTGCCTGCTATGCAGACATATAATTTGATAATGGAAAAGGCGCCAAGGAAATTTTCTTTAGCGCCTTTGCTTATCTGGTAGTAGTTTACCACTGCTTTAAGTTATTG
>JAJQDF010000068.1 GCA_021202325.1 Clostridiales bacterium
CTGTAGCCGTAACGTTAGTAGAGACAATATTTAATTATGAAGGAGAATTCAAAAATGAAGAAAAAAGTTTTAGCATTATTAATGACTTCAGTTATGGTTTTAGGTGTGGCCGCTTGTTCATCTTCAAGCTCAAGCGATACTTCATCCGATGCTGAAGCAACAGAGGAAACAGGGATGTCAGGTGCCATTACAGTAATTTCCCGTGAGGAAGGTTCAGGCACAAGAGGAGCTTTCGTAGAACTTATGGAAGTAGTTGATGATGACGGAAACGATATCACAACAGTAAATGCAGAAATTACAAACTCAACATCGGTTATGCTTTCAACAGTAGCCGGCAACCCTTCAGCAATCGGTTATGTTTCACTTGGTTCACTCTCAAGCGATGTTAAAGCCGTTATGGTTGATGGAGTTGAGGCAACAACAGACAACGTAAAGAGCGGCAGCTACTCAGTATCGAGACCTTTCATGATAGCTTACAAAGACGGAGAGCTTTCAGAGCTTGCTCAGGACTACTTAAACTTCATCATGAGCGCTGACGGACAGGCCATTATCGATGAAGAAGGCTACATCAGCGTTGCAGACGGCGAAGCTTATACAGCAAGCGGACTTTCAGGAAAAATCGTACTTGCCGGTTCAACATCAGTATCACCTGTAATGGAAGTACTTGCAGATGCTTACAAAGCACTTAACCCCGGTGTAACAATCGAAATTCAGCAGACAGGTTCATCAGCAGGTATTACATCAGCCATTGAGGGTGTATGCGACTTCGGAATGTCTTCCCGTGAACTTAAGGACAGCGAGAAAGAAGAGCTTACAGGCGTTCAGATTGCCATGGACGGTATCGCAGTTATCGTAAACAACGAGAACACAATCGATGACCTTTCATCAGAAACAATCAAGAGCATCTATCTTGGTGAAATAACAGACTGGAGCGAAGTAGAGTAAGAACGTACATATATAAGCCGGAAGCCTGCTTTCGGCTTATAGTTTTTATTTGGAGGTAATTATGCGAGCAAGAGAATCGGTAATGAAAATAGTGTTTCTCCTTTGCGCCTGCGTTTCCATAGTTGCTGTGGCCGCCATATGTTTGTTCATGTTTGTGAACGGATTTCCGGCCATGGCTGAGATAGGGGTAGGAAAATTCCTTCTCGGCACAGAGTGGCGTCCCGGACAGAATCTTTACGGAATATTCCCTATGATAATAGGAAGCATATACGTAACAGCCGGAGCCCTGGTAATAGGTGTTCCCATAGGAATATTGTGTGCTGTGTTTTTAGCCTTCTATTGTCCCAAAAAGCTTTATACATTCATAAAGCCGGCGATACAGCTTTTGGCCGGAATACCTTCTATAGTATACGGCTTCTTCGGACTGGTGTTTATCGTACCGCTCATAAGAAATCTTTTCAGCGGAAGCCAAAGCGGAAAGGGCGTTCTTACGGCCTCAATACTTCTTGGAATAATGGTGCTTCCGACTATAATCGAAACAACGGAATCATCCTTGAGAGCCGTGCCCGAGGCATACTATGAAGGCTCGCTGGCACTGGGAGCGACTAAAGAAAGAACAATATTTAAGTCGGTAATGACTGCGGCCAAATCCGGTGTTGTCAGCGGCGTAATACTCGGAGTCGGACGTGTAATCGGCGAAACGATGGCCGTAATAATGGTAGCAGGAAATCAGGCAGCCATGCCGGGAAGCATTTTATCCGGAGTAAGAACCCTTACGGCCAACATAGTACTGGAGATGGCATATGCAACGGATTTGCACAGAGAAGCGCTTATAGCGACTGCGGTAGTGCTTTTTGTGTTCATACTTATAATAAATGTATGCTTCTCTCTTGTAAAAAGGAGTGACTCATAAATGAAGGAAAAATTGAGAGAATATTTAAAGCATCCCGGATCATTTATAGTCTTTATCCTTATTATGCTGGCGGCAATAATAACCGTAGGCGTAATGGTGTTCATCGTAGCATACATATTGGTAAACGGCATTCCGAATATAATGCCGGAGCTGTTCGAGTGGGAATATAATTCGAAGAACGTGTCAATGATGCCGGCCATAATAAATACGCTGCTCATGACATTGTTTACACTTCTGATAGCAATTCCGATAGGCGTTTTCTCGGCGGTATATCTGGCAGAGTATGCAAAGAAGGGCTCAAAGCTTGTAAAAGTCATAAGAATGACGGTTGAAACTCTTTCGGGAATACCTTCTATTGTATACGGACTGTTCGGATTTCTAGCCTTTGTAATTGCGCTGAAATGGGAATATTCATTCCTTGCAGGTTCATTTACATTGGCGATAATGGTTCTTCCGCTCATAATGAGAACTACAGAGGAAGCAATTTTAGCTGTTCCAGATTCATATAGAGAGGGAAGTTTCGGACTTGGTGCCGGAAAACTCAGAACCGTATTCAGAATAGTAATTCCGTCGGCAATGCCCGGTATACTTGCGGGAGTTATCCTTGCCATAGGACGTATAGTCGGAGAGACTGCGGCGCTCATATTCACAGCCGGAACAACGGCTGCCGTACCGAGCAATGTGTTCTCATCAACAAGAACTCTGGCGGTTCATATGTACTGCCTTTTGAGCGAAGGACTTTACACAGATCAAGCCTATGCCACAGCGGTAGTGCTGATGGTAATGGTTATAGGAATTAATGCTTTGTCCAGTTACTGTGCTAAGAGGCTTACTAAGAAATAACGGAGGACAATATGAATAAAATAGAAATAAAAAATATGGAATTATATTATGGCGATTTTAAAGCCATAAAGGGGATTAACCTAGAAATCCCGCCCAATGAGATAACAGCCTTCATTGGTCCCTCCGGCTGCGGCAAATCAACGGTGCTCAGATCTCTTAACAGAATGAACGACCTTGTTGAGGGCTGCAAAATAAATGGAGAAATACTCCTTGACGGAGAGAATATATACGAAGGCATGGACGTAAATATGCTCAGAAAAAGAGTCGGCATGGTTTTCCAGAAGGCAAACCCATTCCCGATGAGCATATATGACAACATCGCCTATGGTCCAAGGACACACGGCATACGTTCCAAAAGCAAACTGGATGAAATAGTTGAGAAATCACTGAGAGATGCTGTACTTTGGGAGGATGTAAAGGATAGACTTAAGCAGAGCGCTCTCGGAATGAGCGGCGGACAGCAGCAGAGACTCTGCATAGCCAGAGCACTGGCCGTTGAGCCGGAGGTTCTTCTTATGGACGAGGCCACTAGCGCCCTCGATCCCATATCAACATCTAAGATTGAAGACCTTGTAATGGAGCTTAAAAATAAGTATACTATAGTTATGGTAACCCATAATATGCAGCAGGCGGCCAGAGTATCCGACAGAACAGTATTCTTCCTTTTGGGCGAAATAATTGAGGTAAATGATACAGAAACACTGTTTGCAATGCCTAAGGACAAGAGAACAGAAGAATATATAACAGGGAGGTTCGGTTAATGAGAAACAAGTTCTACGAGCAGCTTGATATGCTCCATGTGGAGCTTATCAAGATGGGTGCGCTTTGCGAGGAGGCTGTGGCTTCTGCCATGGGCGCATTAGAGAAAAATGATATTACAATGCTCGAAAGGGTTTTTGAAGCCGATAGCGAAATAGATAATAAGGAAAGAGAGATAGAAAGGCTCTGCATGAGACTACTTCTCCAGCAGCAGCCGGTGGCTACAGACTTGAGAGTAATTTCATCAGCGCTTAAGATGATAACCGATATGGAGCGTGTAGGAGACCAGGCATCCAACATAGCCGATCTTTCCAAGGTGCTTATTACAAGCGGAAAGAGAATTAATCCCGATATGACAAAAATGGCAAAGGAAACCATCAAGATGGTTACAGACAGTGTAGATGCCTTTGTAAAAAATGATTTGGAGCTGGCTAGAAAAGTAATCGCCTATGACGATGTTGTGGACAATTGGTTCGTTAAGATGAAAAACGAAGTAATAGATATGATAGCTGAGGACAGCTCCATGGGAGAATATTCAATAGATGTGCTTATGATTGCCAAATACCTTGAGCGTATCGGCGACCATGCAACAAACATTGCAGAATGGGTTGAGTTCTCCATTACAGGAACAAGAAGCAATGACAATTAATGAGGTGGACTAATATTGGTAACATACGAAGAAGTTAGAAAGAATCATGCTATAAACACATATATACAAAAGGCCGATGAATCATTGAAGGCTTTGGGCTATACGGAGCATTCATTTGCCCATGTGGTAAACGTGGCCAATACATCGGAGTACATACTTCGCACAATGGGCTACAGTGAGCATGAGATAGAAGTAGCTAAAATATCAGCATATCTTCACGACATAGGAAACCTTGTAAACAGAGTTGATCATTCGCAGAGCGGAGCCGTTATGGCCTTCCGCCTGCTGACCAATCTGGAAATGGAGCCTGAGGATATAGCCGATATAACAACGGCAATAGGTAATCATGACGAGGGAAGCGGAGTGCCGGTAAATGCAGTTGCGGCGGCGCTTATACTTGCCGATAAGAGCGACGTTAGGCGCTCAAGAGTCAGAAACAGCGATATAGCGGCCTTTGACATACATGACAGAGTTAATTACTCCGTTGAGAAAAGCAAGCTTGTAATAAGCGAGGATAGAGCCTTTATAACGCTTATACTTTCGATAGATACAAACTATGGCTCAGTAATGGATTATTTTGAAATATTTTTGGGCCGAATGATACTGTGCCGTAAAGCGGCGGAAAAGCTGGGACTGCAGTTTAAGCTTATTATAAATGACCAGCCGCTGATTTGATTTTTTTAGGAGCTGAAAATAGATGATATATTTGCTTGAAGACGATGAGAGCATCAGAAATTTTGTAGAGTATGCTCTGAATAATACAGGTTTGGAATCTGAGGGCTTTGAGAAGCCGTCGGATTTTTGGCGTTCTGTTGATAAAAAAATACCCGAGCTTGTCATACTGGATGTTATGCTTCCGGAGGAGGACGGACTCGAGGTTTTGAAAAAGCTGAGGAACAGAGCCGATACAAGGAAGGTTCCGGTCATTATGCTGACGGCCAAAAGCTCAGAGTATGACAAGGTAATAGGACTGGATTCTGGTGCGGATGATTATGTTTCTAAGCCCTTTGGCATGATGGAGCTTATATCCAGAATAAAGGCGCTTATGAGAAGAGCCGGTGACGATGCCAAAAAGGATGAATATATGGTCGGCGGACTCTATGTATGCCCCTCAAAGCACATTGTAAAGGCTAACGGCAAGGATGTTGTGCTGACTTATAAAGAATTTGAACTGCTGTGTCTGCTTATATCAAACAGAGGAATTGTGTTCAACAGGGATCAGATACTGCAGAGAATATGGGGATTTGAATTTGACGGAGAAAACAGAACAGTAGATGTCCATGTGAGAACGCTTAGGACTAAGCTTGGCGAATGCGGCTCTTTGATAGAAACAGTGAGGGGAATCGGTTACAAAATAGGAGGCTAAGACGTGACTAAGAAAATATTCAGAAGCATAATATTCGTATCAATAGTTACGTTTTTGGCTTGTGTTGCGCTTATTCTGGGAATACTGTTCGAGTATTTCAACGGAAGCCTGCTTGATGAGCTGCAAAACGCTGCCGCCCTTGCTGAACAGGGCATAACCCTTCAGGGAAGCGGCTACTTTGAAGGACTGGATTCCGAGGACAGAATTACATGGATTGACTCCGACGGCTCAGTTCTATATGATACCGAAATAGACAGCGGATTGCTTGAAAATCATATGGAGAGGGAAGAGGTTGCAGAGGCCTTTGAAAACGGAAGCGGCTCCAGCCAGAGATATTCGGACACATTCGCCGAAAAGGAAGTATACTATGCCAAGCTTATGGAGGATGGCACAGTTATAAGGGTTTCCAGCTCGCAGTATACTGTTTGGACGATACTTTTGGCAATGATTCAGCCGACAATTTTCCTCTTTATCATTGTAATTTTGCTTTCGGTATTTATGGCTTCAAAGCTTTCAAAGAGAATAGTAAAGCCGATAAATGAAATTGATATTGGCAGCCCCGATGCCGATGAAAATTACCCCGAGATTTCGCCGCTCATTAAAAAGATTAGCCGGCAAAATATACTTATAAACCGACAGATGAAGGAGCTTAAGCGAGCCGGCGAGGAATTTATGACAATAACCTCGAATATGGCGGAAGGACTTATTATAATCGATAAAAATACAAAAATTATTTCCTATAATACAGGTGCGCTCAAGCATCTCGGCGTGGAAAGCGCCGAACAGGGCGACAGCGTATTTACACTTAATCGTTCGCAGAGCTTTACTAACAGCATTGACAACGCCTTAAAGGGAACAAACTCCGAAAGCCTCATGGAGCTCAATGACAAGGTATATGAGATTTTGGCAAACCCCGTATTTGAGGGCGACAAAATAACCGGCGCCATAATATTGATTGTGGATGTTACGGAAAAGGAACAGAGGGAATCTCTCCGCCGGGAATTTACCTCCAATGTTTCCCACGAGCTTAAAACACCGCTGACCTCAATTTATGGCATATCGGAAATAATGGTAAACGGCATTGTTAAGCCGGAGGATATGGGGCATTTTGCGGAGACTATCCACAGCGAGTCGGGCAGACTTATAAATCTTGTCAACGATATAATTAAGCTTTCACAGCTGGACGAAAAATCCATTACGACGGAAAATGAGCCTGTTGATATATTTGCTTTGGCGCAAAATGTGGCCGAAAGGCTTAAAGATTTGGCAGACGGCAACGGCATAGAGATAACTGTTGAAGGTGAAAATACAGTTATAGATGGTGCAAATACAATACTTGATGAGATAATATATAATCTGTGTGAAAACGCCATAAAATACAACAAACCTAACGGTAAGGTCAATATTTTTGTCGGAAGGCAGAACGGAAAGCCTGTAATTAGGGTGGCCGATACGGGAATCGGTATTCCTGATGCTGATCAGCCGAGAATTTTCGAAAGGTTTTACAGAGTTGACAAAAGCCATTCCAGAAAAATCGGAGGAACCGGCCTCGGACTTTCGATCGTTAAGCATGGAGCGGCCTATCACGGCGGCCATGTGGAGGTCGAAAGCAAGCTGGGCGAGGGCACTGTATTCACAGTTATATTTGACAACAATTGATTTATAAAGTCAAAATTTGAAATACGATTCCAAGTGTAAAATATTACCTGATGTGGGATACTCATTTTGGGAACTAAAAAACCAAAGGAGTGTTTTCCATGAAATCAAAAACCTGTGCTGTGCTTGCCGCAGCACTTATTATTATATTGGCATTTCCGCCAATTATAAAAGCGTGACCGCTAAGCCCGAAATCTTGATGATTTCGGGCTTTTGTGATGGCAGCAAATCAAAAAGTTCCAGTAGAAACTTTTCAATTTGCATTGGCTTAATCTTAGTTAATTGACACTTTCGGAAATGAATTCCTCAAGCGATGACGGCTATGAATTATGTAAACTATGAAATTAGGCGAGTAAGGAAAACGAAGTTTTCCGATATGAGTCCAGAGACGAAGTCTTTGGCGGAGTTTGAGGCAGAGCCTCAAGGTCTTAAATAAAGTAATTATTCCAACAAAAATTTCTTGAAAAATTTACGTATCAGTGTTATTATATATACAAAGAAAGCACCCACTCCAAAGTGGATGCTCCCAAGATGAAGCTTAAATGTCCTTACGGACACCGCTTATCCTGTTCTGCAGACAGGATAAGCATTTTTTATTCGTGCTTATTTCTCTTATCGAGAAAGTTAAGCAGCGCAATAACTAAGTTTCCGAAAGATATAAGCAATGCAAATATCCCAATGATTATCGAAATAATTTCGAAAGCTGTCATATACGCCACCTCCCTTCCTATGTAATCCGGTTGCCCGGTTTCATAGACTTGGGAG
>JAJQDF010000224.1 GCA_021202325.1 Clostridiales bacterium
ATGTTATTTAAATGTACACACTAGCTTATATTTTAAAGGAGGTTTATACATGAAAAGGAAAATTATTTCTCTTCTCACGGCGGCCATAATGGTTCTCGGTATTGCTGTTCCCGCAATGGCTGAGGATGCGTCGTCGATGGAAGGCAAACTCGTAGTTATCCATACAAACGATATGCATGGATACTATGACACAACAGAAACAGCTATTGGTATTGCCGGAGTTAAGGGACTCAAGGATTATTATGAGGCTCAGGGCGCTGATGTACTTCTTCTCGATGCAGGAGACTTCTCACAGGGCACAACTCTTGTAGGCTACTACAACGGAAAAAATACTGCTGAGTACATCGCTGCAGCAGGCTATGACGCTGTTTCAATGGGAAACCATGAATTTGACTATTCATTCGAAGTTCTTCTTGAAAACATGCAGGTTCTTGAAGATGCCGGCGTTAAGGTTCTTGATGCCAACGTAGTTTACAAAGAAGATGGTTCAACCGTAGTTGGCGACAATGCTATTTTCGAATTTGACGGAATCAAAGTCGGAGTATTCGGACTTGACACAGCTGAGACACTTACAAAGGCCAGCCCCAGCAATGTTAAGCTTGTAAACTTCATCGACAAAGAAGAAATGTTTGAGCTTGCTCAGGCACAGGTTGACGAGCTTACAGAGGCAGGATGCGACTACATAATCGCTCTTACACATCTTGGCGTTGACGAAGAAAGCACAGGCAGACGTTCAACAGAATTGGCAGCAGCCGTTACAGGCATTGACCTTATCATCGACGGCCACAGCCACACTGTTATGGACGGCGGCGAGGCAGTAGGCGATACACTTATTGTCAGCACAGGTTCATACCTTGCAAATGTTGGTACTGTTGTTATTGACGAAGCTGACCTTACAGAAGAGGCTGCTCTTATCTCAGCTGAAGACTATGCAGCTGGAATCGCTCAGTATGACGAAGCTTTAACAGCATTGGTAGCTGAAGACAAAGCTGAAGTAGAAGAAGCTTATTCAGCAGTATTCGCTACAACAGAGGTTTATCTTGAAGGTACAAAAGAAATCGTTCGTTCCGAAGAAACAAACCTTGGTGACTTCACAGCAGACGCTTACCTTTACACAGGTCAGAAATATGCTGAAGAGCAGGAACTTGGCATAACTGTTGACTGCGCTATTTCAAACGGCGGCGGCATCAGAACATCTGTTGAGCCCGGCGAAATTTCTATGGACACTCTTGTAACAATATTCCCTTACGGAAATGATGTTTGCTTAGTATCTATTACAGGCGAACAGCTTCTTGAAGTTCTTGAAGCTTCAACATTCTGCACACCCGAAACTATCGGAGGATTCCCTCAGGTTGCAGGTATTGAATTCACACTTGATATCAGCGTACCTTACGAGAGCGGCGATCTGTATCCCGATTCAACATACTATGCTCCCGCTAACCCCGGCAGCAGAGTAACAATCAAGACTGTTGGCGGAGAAGCTTTCGATCCCGAAGCTACTTACACTGTAGCTGTTAACTCCTTCCAGGCTGAAGGCGGAGATACATACTATGCATTAACACAGTGCTCATTCTACTGCGATACACTCGTTCTTGACTGCGATTCACTCATCGAGTATGTAAACTCACTTGACGGAGTTATCGGTGAAGAATATGCTGAGCCTCAGGGACGTATCGAAATCGTTGGAGAAGCAGCTGCTGAAGAGCCCGAAGAGGAAGAGCCCGTTGCAGAAGAGCCTGCAGTAGAAGAGGTTCCCACAGTTGAGCCCGTTCCCGAAGAGCTTCCTTCATCAGACGTTTATACAGTTGTTGACGGCGACAACCTTTGGAAGATCGCTAAATCACAGCTTGGCGACGGTTCTCTTTGGACAGGAATCTATGAGGACAACAAAGACACAATCGCTGATCCTAACCTTATCTACATCGGACAGGAAATAGTAGTAAATAAGTAATATACAATCCAGTCTTTAAACTGTATAAAGATATTTATAGCGGAAAGCTCGAAATTTGGGCTTTCCGCTTTTCTTATATATGCTTTCGGTTGACTCTTCGGCTTATATAATATACAATTCGGCTATACAAAAAATGCTTAAACATCTATCAGTTTGGAGGCAGAAAAATGCTTGTTGATATAACTTTGAAGATTACGTCCAATATGGTTTCCAATGCGCAGAACAACGAGAAAAAGGCCCTTGTAGGTCATTTGGGAACCCATTTTGATGTCATGAATAAGGAATTTCCCTTGGAATATACCGAGAGGAAGGGCATCGTTTTTGATGTAAGCGGAGTTAACGGAAGGGATATAGAGATAAGCGACATAGATATGGATAAGGTCAAAAAGGATATGTTTATCACCTTTTACACCGGCTTTATCGAAAAGGAAGGCTATGGCGGAAGGGCTTATTTCACAGAGCATCCCCAGCTTTCAAAGGCACTAATAGAAGCCCTTGTGGATAAGGGAGTATCGATAATAGGCATTGATTTTGCCGGAGTCCGCCGAGGACTGGAGCATACTCCCACCGACCAATACTGTGCCGACAGGGGAATATTCATTGTTGAGAACCTTTGCAATCTGTCCACCGTTGTACAAAAGGGCGGCAGCTTTACGGCCTGTACATATCCAATGAACTATGCTAATATGACCGGCCCGCCCTGCAGAGTCATAGCGAAGGTTGAGGAATAAACATTGCAAATATTTAAGGGGAAGCCTCTTTGTCAGACTTCCCCTTTTCTATTAAATATCTCTTATTTTACAAATACCTTTCCTGCAAGTATCTGCTTGTAGTCCTCATAGTTTTTCTCCAAAAGCGCCGGCGTATCAAGGCCGTACGGACACTTAGAAGCACACTGTCCGCAGTGGAGACAGGTTTCTATTTTCTTCATTTTGGCCTGCATTTCCGGTGTAAGCTGTGCATCGGAAGGCGCTCTCCTTATCATAAGGGACATCCTGGCGCAGTTGTTTATTTCAATATCCATAGGACAAGGCATACAATATCCGCATCCGCGGCAGAACTCTCCGCAGAGCTCCTCCCTGTCATGGTTAATAACAGCCCGAAGCTCGTCGGTCATAGCAGGCGGATTATCTATGTAGGATATGAACTCGTCTAGCTCGTTTTCTCTCTGCACTCCCCAAATTGGCAGTATATTTTCGTACTGCGCAAGATATGCATATGCTGCCGCTGAATTTGTAATAAGTCCGCCGGCAAGAGCCTTCATACATATAAAGACCATGTTTGCTTCCTTACACTTCTCCACAAGGGCAATTTCCTTTTCGCTGGCCAAATAAGAGAACGGGAACTGAAGTGTTTCATAAAGGCCGGATTCTACTGCTTCCTCAGCTACTGCAAGTCTATGGTTTGTAATTCCGATATGTCTTATTTTTCCCTGGGCTTTTGCCTCAAGAGCGGCCTCATAGAGTCCTGTTCCGTCGCCCGGCTTTGGACAGAATGAAGGGTTGTGGAACTGATAAATGTCAACATAATCGGTTCTCAGGCTTTTAAGGGTTTTATCTAAGTCCTTCCAAAAGTCTTCGGCATTCTGTGCAGGCGTCTTTGTGGCAATAAACACATTTTCTCTTATGCCGTCAAAGGCTTCTCCCAGCTTTACTTCGCTGTCCGTATAGGAAATGGCTGTGTCAAAATAAGTAAATCCGGCATCATATGCCTTTCTTAATAGATATACGGCATCCTTCTGAGATATTCTCTGAATTGGAAGCGCTCCAAATCCGTTTTTATCCGTTACTATTCCGGTTTTTCCAAGTGTTACCTTCGGCATTATTGTTCTCCTTTCTCCCTGTTGTTATGGTCGCATAAATCGGCAAGAAAACAGCTTGTACACTGTGGTCTTCTCGCTATGCATACCTTTCTTCCGTGGGCGATAATCTGTGTATTATAAGCTATCCAGTTTTTCTCCGGCAAAAGCTCCATAAGCTCAAATTCGATTTTCACCGGATCCTGGCTGTTTGTAAATCCAAGCATATTCGAAACCCGTTTTACGTGGGTATCCACAACTACGCTCGGTATGCCGTAAATGTTGCCTCTTACCACATTGGCGGTCTTTCTGCCGACACCGGGAAGCTTTGTCAGTTGTCAATGTCGTCGGGAACCTCTCCGCCGTATTCGCTCAAAAGCATTTGACAGCAGCTTATTATGTTCTTTGCCTTATTATGATAAAAGCCCGTTGAGCGTACATCCTGCTCCAGTTCTGACAAATCAGCCTCGGCAAAGGCCTTTATATCTGGATATTTCTCAAACAGCTTAGGCGTAACCATGTTTACCCTGTCATCGGTGCATTGGGCACTCAAAATTGTGGCTATAAGAAGCTGCCATGCATTTTCGTGGCTTAAATAGCATTTTGTAGGGCCGTAGTGTTCCTCCAGCCTGTCCAAGACCTCGATAACTCTTTCTTTCAGCTCCATACTATCACTCCCTCCATACAGTGACTGCATCGGCTTTATTAAGTATAACATCTCTGCCGTAATAATTAAACAGCACTGCGGTTTTTTTCTCTTCCTTTGTAAAGGGATCTATATCAAAAAATTCAATCCTGCACATCCTAAGCAGCTGCTTCGGACTATAGTCCATAAGCTTCGGCAAATATTTTTCGACATTTTCAGAAACATTATAAAAATCTCTCTCGAAGGCCTTTTCCGACTCATCATCGGCTCTTTTTAGGCTCTCGGGAATGGTTTTCATATTGTCTCCAAGATATATATCAAATCTCAGCAGCTCCTTTATTTTAGGAACTATATCGTTTAAAGGCTCATATTGTTTATAAAACTCAAATAATCTGCCGTAAAGCTCCATTTTGCTGTGGGAAATTTCGTCATATCCGTTTTCTCCCCACCATATGGACAAATCCTCAAAAAATTTGAATGGGTTTCCCATATGCTCTATTCCGTACTTCACCACCGTAAACGCCTTTCCGGAATTATAGAAGGTTTCAACCATTTCCTCAACGGCTTTGAGCTTAAGCATATCGCCGTAGCTCATTTCCTTTGTATAAAGCACCTCATATGGTGCTTCATCCGCATACACTATGCCGTATTTTTCAGCATCCCGTCTGAGACCTGAGCCCTTAAGAAGTTTTAAAAATCCAAGTTGAAGCTGCTCCGGTGCCAAATTGTATACGTCATTGAAAGAGCGGCCGAAGGACTCATAATCCTCATAGGGCAGTCCGGCAATAAGGTCAAGATGCTGATGTATGTTTTCACCCTCGTCTATCTTTTTGACGACATCGGTTATTCCGCCGAATGTGGCATTTCTCTTAATTGCCTCTATTGTCATTTCATTGGTGGACTGTACGCCTATTTCAAACTGGAAAAGGCCTTTTCTGGCAGTTTTGAGCATATCCATGGCTTCGTCACGCATTATGTCGGCGGTAATCTCCATATGGAAATTTGTCACTCCGTTATCGTGCTCCATTAAGTATTTCCATATCATCATGGCATGCTCGTGGCTGCAGTTAAAAGTCCTGTCTACAAACTTTACCTGTTTTACTTTGTTATCCAAAAAGAACTGCAAATCCCGCTTTACCCTGTCTGCCGACAGAAATCTGACTCCCTTTTCAACCGAGGACAGACAGTACTGGCAATTGTAGGGACAGCCCCTTTGGGTTTCATAATATATTATTTTATTTTTAAGTTCATCAACATTGTCATAAACAAAGGGAATATCGTCAAGGCACATGGGTTCGGCATTGGGATTTTCAAACACCCTACCGTCCTTTTTATACACAATGCCTCTGACATCGGAAAAATCCTTGCCTGCCGTCCATAAGTCCAATAACCTTTTATATGTACCCTCGCCCTCGCCCTTTATCACAAGCTCGGCAAAGGCGTTTGCCTCAAGGAATTCCCTGCCGTCATAGCTTACCTCAGGCCCTCCGAAAAATATAAATATTCCAGGAAGTACTTTTTTCAGCCTGCGGGCGATTATTTTTATCATTTCAATATTCCATATATAGCATGAAAACCCGATGTAATCGGGCTTTTCCTTATAGATATCGCTAACAATAAATTCAACTCGGTTATTTATGGTATATTCCTTTACTACAGTATATTTCCCCTCAGGATCGGCATATGCCTTAAGGCTTCTAAGCGCCAGCGAGGAATGTATATACTTGGCGTTAAGGGCAGCAAGCAGAACTTTCATATACGTTATCCTTTCAAGCGAGCATTAAACAGCAACCGGAATCTTTCCGACACTCTCTCCATGCTCGTATCCGATTATATTAAAATCATCTACGGTAAAATCGTAGAAATCCTTTATATCTCTATTTATCTCAAATTTCGGAGCCGAAAGGGGCTCTCTTTCTATAAGCTTTTCCACAATCGGTATATGCCTGTCATAAATATGCATATCCGATATTACATGCACAAGCTCTCCAACCTCAAGGCCGCTCACCTGGGCAAACATATGGACAAGAACTGCGTACTGTACAACATTCCAGTTGTTGGCCGTCAGCGTGTCCTGGGAGCGCTGATTCAATATGGCATTGAGCTTTCCGTCCACAACATTAAAGGTCATGCTGTATGCACAGGGATAAAGGTTCATTTCATGCAAATCCTGAAAATTATAAATATTAGTCATTATCCTTCTGCTGTAAGGATTATTTTTAAGGTCGTAAAGAACCCTATCCACCTGGTCAAACATTCCCTCTTTATACTGATGCTTAACCCCAAGCTGATAGCCGTATGCCTTACCTATTGTTCCGTTTTCGTCGCCCCATGAATCCCATATATGGGAATTGAGGTCGGCCAGCTTATTGGATTTTTTCTGCCATATCCAAAGAAGCTCATCTATGGCCGCCTTCCAGTTGGTATATCTGAGCGTAAGAATAGGGAACTCCTTAGAAAGGTCATAGCGGTTCACAATACCGAATTTTTTGATAGTGTAGGCATATGAGCCGTCCACCCATTTTGGACGCACCTTTTCGTTTTCGGTAGAAAAGCCGTTTTCCAGTATATCTCTGCAGTTATTTATAAAAACTTCATCAGCGTAACTCAATATTTTTCCTCCTAACGCTACAGCTCCCTGCGGCCTTCCAATGCCCTTGTAAGCGTGACCTGATCCACATATTCCAGGTCGCCGCCCACGGGAACTCCGTTGGCAATTCTTGTTACCTTAATGCCAAGGGGCTTAATAAGCTTACTAATGTACATGGCCGTCGCCTCACCCTCCACATTGGGGTTTGTGGCAAGAATTATCTCATCGGGAGTATCATTCTGTATTCTCTCCAAAAGCTCTTTAAGCTTTATGTCCGAAGGCGATATTCCTGCCATGGGCGATATTGCGCCATGCAGTACATGGTAAACGCCGTTATATTCCTTAGTCTTTTCATAGGCCGCCATATCTCTGGGATTTTCCACAACCATAATGGTCTTATGGTCCCTTTTGGCACTGGCACAAACCGGGCAAATGTCTGAATCCGTCAGATTACAGCAAACAGAGCAGTATTTAACATCTCTTTTAGCTGATATTATAGCATCTGTAAGATCCTTGACCTCTTCCTCGCTCATGCCTATTACATGAAACGCCAGCCTCTGAGCCGACTTTCTTCCTATTCCGGGAAGTGAGGCAAATTTTTCGATAAGCCTAGTTATCGGATCTCCGTAATAGTTCATATTCCGCCTCTTAATTAAAACATTCCGCCTAAGTTGCCGCCGGCAATCTTTGACATTGCTCCGTTAGCGGCCTCGTCAGCCTGTCTTATAGCCTCGTTTACAGCCGATAAAATGAGATCCTCAAGCATTTCAACATCGTCGGGATCTACAACATCGGGATCAATCTTAATAGACTTTATTTCTTTTTTTCCTGTAATGCTTATTTTGACAGCTCCGCCGCCGGAAGATGTCTCGATTATCTGTTCAGCCAGAGCAGCCTGAGTTTC
>JAJQDF010000157.1 GCA_021202325.1 Clostridiales bacterium
ACTACGATCATGATATTACAATTACAGATACTATTCCTACAAAAGATGGTTATACATTTAGTGGCTGGGTACTCGAAGGCAATACTACAGAAACATTATATACATCTGGTAATGAAGTAACAATAGACAGTATTTGGAGCTATATTGATACAACAACTACCACTACTACAGCTAAGTTTATTGCTCAGTATGTAAAGAATACAACTATAGTATATCAGTATGCAGATGACAAAGATGCAGAAGAGTGGTTTACATATAGCGAAACTGTTTCGACATCAGTCCTTACAGATGAGACGGATGTTGTAACAGAAGATAATGAAACGGGATTGCCAACGTATGATTCTACTAAAGACAAAGTAACCGTTGACACAACTATTGATGTAGGTGATACTACCTACGCTTACTATGATGCAGAGTTTGGTACAGATGAGGATGGAAATTCCGTACTCTACATCAGATACCTTCCTGATAAGATTAGTGAAGATGAAGATGACGGCGAAGGCTCAGACGGCATACCAGACATTTATCAGGTGAAGATAGTATATGTTGCCGGAGATAATGGTTCTGTAGATCCTACAGTGCAGGTAGAAACACTTACAGATGAAGATGGAAACTATGTTGAAAGCGGAGATGTTATAGCTAGCAGCACAGCCGAAGCAAATGACGGATATCAGTTTTCAGCATGGTCATCAGAAGATGGTATAACTATATCAGACAGTGAAAATACAGAATTGAGCTGTACATTTGAAGCTACAGGTGGAACAACCTATACATTTACTGCGAGCTTTGAAGAAGAGCCGGAAGCAACCGTATCGACTTTCTATTACACTTTTGATGATGAATCATCTGATGTGAAGTTATATTACTCTGTAAACGGAGATAGTTCATTAACAGAACTTGTAAAAGGTGAAACATTAACAGTTGAAGGACAATATCCTGTTGTATTCTATATAGGCGGAGTATTGGAAGGATATAAGAGTGTGTTAACACTTGAAAATTGGTATAAGACAAATGAAGCAGATGAATATATAGAGGCTTCAAACAGCAAGTCAACAGAATTGGATAGCGAAGCTGAGTCTTTTAAAGTTGGCGGAATCGACTTTATAAGTTCCTATTCAGCAGCTATTGAGGAAGGCTGTACAACAGAGTTCCATTATTCAAATTATGATGAAAAGTATACCTATCGTAAATTTAAAATTACATATGAGCCCATAGAAGTAACTGTTGAATATGATCTCGGTTATGATACAACTGATGCGGCTCCTACTGATGGCAATACGTATTATCATAGTAATGTGGATGAAGATAGCTGCATAATAACAATTACAGATAATCCGACAAGAGACGGGTATACATTTGCAGGTTGGTTATGTGAAGATATAGGCGATATTCTTTATTTTGCAGGTGCTCAGATTGAGGTTGATACTCTTATAGAGAATAATGAGATTACAGATGACATAACATATGTATTCGTTGCACAGTGGACATCTAATTCTGAAGAGGAAACTACAGTTTGGACAGTAACCTTTGAAGAAGGCAAACACGGAGATCTTGACGGAACTACTGAGTTTGAGTATGACGATGGAGATACTATAGATAAAGTTCCTGATGTAGATCCCGACAGCGGATATAAATTTGTTAATTGGTACTGTGAGGAATTGGATGAAGAATATACAACCAAACAAGTATTAAACATTGAGGTAGATAGAGATCTTACATTCGTTGCACAGTACACTAAGAAATCTAGCGGCGGCGGTTCATCCTACAAACTTGACGAGGTAGACACTTCAGACGATGATGACGAAGAAGATTATGACAGCGATATCAAGCTCAACACAGAGGAGCATTTCCAGTATATCAGCGGCTATCCCGACGGTACAGTCCGTCCCACTGCCAATATAACAAGGGCAGAGGTGGCAACGATATTCTACAGACTGTTGGATGATAATACAAGAAACGCATATTATTCGACATATACAACATTCGATGATGTGGACAGCAGTCAGTGGTATTTGAAAGCTATCGCTACGCTGACAAATGCCGGAATACTTCACGGCGACAGTGACAGCAATACATTCAGACCGGATGATAACATTACAAGGGCTGAATTTGCCACAATAGTTTCGTTCTTCGATGAGATTGTATACACCGATGAGGATGCTTTCAGCGATATTAGCGGACATTGGGCTAATGTATACATCAATTCGGCCTATGCTAAGGGATGGGTTTCCGGCTATGACGGAAAATATAACCCCGATACGGCAATAACAAGAGCCGAGGCAATGACACTTATAAACAATGTTCTTGGGAGAGAAGTTGATGAGGACGGTCTTCATGAGGATGCTAAGCAGTGGCCTGATAACTTAGAGTATGCATGGTACTACTATGAAGTGCTTGAGGCTACAAACTATCACGAATATGTAATAGATGATGATGAGGCCGAGGTTTGGACAGACATACTGCCGAATAAGACTTGGAACGAAGGCGCGGCGTAAACGTCTTAAGCGGAAATCCTGCGGGATTTCCGCTTGCTTTTTGGAAGCAAATCGAAAAATTCCTGAAGAAATTTTTCAATTTGCGGTGGATACTCATTAGGTATAGAAGTGGTCGGAAATGAATTCCGGCCACTTTTGCAGTTTTTGGAGGAAAATTGAGGCAGAGGTAGAGTTTAAGGAGTAGGCAGTTTAAGGTAACTTAGATGGATAACAGTTATCGCTTGAGGAATTCATTTCCGAAAGTGTCAAAAAATTAAAAATAGTCGAAGTAAAAGTAAAAATTTCTCCTGGAATTTTTGCTTTTACTGCCAATAATAAGAGAAAATCCGCCGGGATTTTCTCTTAGCGGCTACGCCGCAATTGTTTAATGTCGCTTTTTGTGTTATTATAGTAATCAGTAAACTTTATAGAGGTGATAAGTTTGAACGACGAAACAAAAAAGAGCTTACCGCTGATTCCCGTTAGGGGAGCCGTGGTTTTTCCAAATATGATTACTAGCTTTCCCATGGGTAGGGAAAAATCTTCCGCAGCCATGAAAAAGGCTATGGCGGAGCACAAAAGCAGGGTGGTGCTTGCGGCACAGAAGGACATTGCAAATCTTGAGCCCGACAAGGATGATGTGTATAGAGTGGGTGTTGTTGCGTCCATAAAGCAAACGCTTATGATGCCGGGAAACACTACGCATGTAATTGTTGAAGGCTTGGAAAGGGCTAAAATTATTGACATAAAGGATAACGGAAAATATTTTACAGCCGAGTACGAAAGCGTTCCGCAGGATACAGATGAAGAATTTGACGACAGTACTGCCGCTTTCATGCGTGTGGTTTCCGATACATTCAGCGAATATTACAAAATGACCGGAACAAAGGGTTCCCAGGAGCCGGTGACAAGCGTTATAAACGCTAAAAAGCCGGGACAGCTGACGGATATTATCAGTGCGGCAATTACCATGCCGGTTGATGAGAAGCAGAAAATACTTGAGATGTTTGACCGTTCCGAAAGGCTTAAATACATATACGAAAAGTTGCTCAGGGAAATTAACATACTTAAGCTTAAGAAAAGTATTGAGTCTAAGGTTAAAAAGAACATGGATAAATCCCAGAGGGAGTACTATCTAAGGGAGGAGCTTAAGGTTATCCATGATGAGCTTGGCGATACGGATGAGGTTCAGGCGGAAATAGATAAATATATGGCAATGGTTAAGGCCAAAAATATGCCGGAAAAGGTAGAAACCGTCGTTGTTAAGGAAATACAGCGCCTGAAACGAATTCCGGTCACTACGCCGGAAGCCAATGTTGCCCGAAGCTATATTGAGTATATGCTGAACATTCCTTGGTCTGAAAAAACAGAGGACAGCAAGGATTTGCTCAGAGCCGAACAGATCCTTGAGGAAGACCACTATGGCATGAAGAAGGTCAAGGAAAGGATAATAGAGTACCTTGCTATAAGGATGAACACCGAGGAAACTAATTCCACAATACTTTGCCTTGTGGGACCTCCGGGCGTGGGAAAAACATCGGTTGCAAAGTCCATTGCTAGGGCGCTGGGCAGAAAATATGTGAGAATGTCCCTTGGCGGAGTAAAGGATGAGGCCGAAATAAGAGGTCATAGAAAGACATATGTCAGCGCCATGCCGGGCAGAATAATAAACGCCATGAAGCAGGCCGGAACAATTAATCCGCTTATGCTGCTTGACGAAGTGGACAAGCTGGGCTCTTCTATGCAGGGCGATCCTGCGGCGGCACTTCTTGAAGTACTGGATTCTGAGCAGAACAGTACATTCAGGGATCACTACATTGAGGTTGAATATGACCTGTCAAAGGTACTGTTCATATGCACTGCCAACGATGCTTCGGCTATACCGTCGGCGCTTAGGGATAGAATGGAGATAATAGAACTGTCAGGCTATACATCTGAGGAAAAGAAGCAGATAGCCATAAGGCACCTTATACCGAAACAGCTTAAGGAAAACGGCCTTAAAAAGAGCCAGCTTAAGATAGATGACGGCGCTGTGGAAATGATAATCAGAGGCTATTGCAGAGAGGCCGGAGTGCGCAAACAGGAGCGTGTTATAGGAAAGCTATGCCGAATGGCCGTTAAGCAAATATTGACCGGAGAGAAGAAAACCGTCAGAATTACAGAAAAGAACATCATATCATATCTTGGCAATCCTAAGCTTGGCAGAGACCTTGAGTTAAAGGAGTCTGCCGTTGGAATAGTGAGAGGCCTTGCCTGGACGCAGGTCGGCGGAGAGACGTTGCTCATTGAGGTAAACACAATGCAGGGAAGCGGCAAGCTGGAGCTTACGGGAAACATGGGAAAGGTTATGCAGGAATCTGCCAGAGTGGCATTCTCATATATCCGCTCAAAGGCTGCTGCCTTGGGTGTTGACGTGCATTTTTATAAGGAAACCGACATAAGCCTTCATATTCCAGAGGGCGCAGTTCCCAAGGACGGCCCTTCTGCCGGAATAACAATGACAACCGCCATGGTTTCGGCGCTTACGAATAAGCCCGTCAGGAATGACATCGCCATGACCGGCGAGATTACCATAAGGGGAAGGGTTCTGCCCATAGGCGGACTCAATGAGAAGGTTTTAGCGGCCAAAAGATTGGGAATAATGAATATAATACTTCCCGAGGCTAACGAACTGGATATTCGTGAAATGCCCGATGAAATTAAAAATGATATGAATTTCATATATGTCAATGACATTGAACAGGTACTTGAAAACGCATTTGTGGGAGGAAGATGATATGAAGGTCAATAACGTTTCACTGGCGGCGGTCGGCGTAAAGATGAGCCAGTATCCTACGGATGAAAAGCCTGAGATAGCCTTTGCCGGAAAATCAAATGTGGGAAAATCCACGCTTATAAACGCCATGATAGGCCGTAAGGCGCTTGCCAGGACAAGCTCGCAGCCGGGAAAAACAAGAACAATAAATTTCTATGATGTTGAAAATATTCTTTATTTTGTGGACTTGCCGGGATACGGCTATGCCAAAGCGCCCAAGACTGAAATTGAAAGATGGGGTAAAATGATTGAGGAATACCTCAATAAGAGGCAAACCCTCAAGGGCATAGTTATGCTGGTGGACATCCGCCACGAGCCGGGCGAGAACGATAAAATTATGTATAACTGGCTTAAGCATTACAACTATGACATAATTGTTGCGGCCACAAAGCTGGATAAAATAAAGCGTTCCCAAATACAGAAACAGCTTTCCATAGTTAAAAAGGAACTCAACTTGGCTCCGGAGGATAAGCTGATACCGTTTTCGGGCGAGACAAAGGCCGGAGTGGATGAGCTGTGGGAGGCTCTGGAAAACCTCATAGGCTATGAACCGGAAACTAAATAAAAAATATAACAGCGTCGGATTTTTCCGGCGCTGAACTGTTTTTAAGGGCAAAGAATTATTCATAGGTTGTGAATTGTAAAGGATCCATAAGCATTGTGTCAAGATAAACGGTATAGTGCAGGTGGGGACCGGTCACTAACCCCGTAGAGCCCACAAGAGCCACGACCTCGCCTTGGAGTATTCTTTCGCCTTCCTCAACAAATATTTCTTTAAGATGATTGTAGACAATTGTATAGCCGTTGTCGGTTTCAAAGCTCATTACGTTGCCGTAGGTTTCGGAATAATGTATATCGGTAACGGTGCCGCTTCTGACGGCGTAAACGCTGCTGCCTTCGTCCGCCGCAATATCTATGCCGTTGTGGTATTCATCAACGCCGACAATCGGATTTGTTCTTGTGCCGCAGTAAGACGAAATTACTCCGTTATCCACTGGGTTTATCCAGCCCTCCGGGATGTATATTGCCTCGGCTATTCCGGTTCAGCATCCTCGGCAATACTTTCGGCGGCAGGCGGCTCATCAGAGGTGCTTTTTATGTCGTCGGTTATTATTTTTTCGGCGTTAATGACATCTGAGTCGTCTTCCTCTGAGGAGAACATACATCTTACAAATTCGATTACATTTTCCTTGAGGCTTTCGCCGGCCTCAAATTCATCCATAACATTTCTGCCGATAAGGGCTGAGGTTTTGTCCTTTAGGCTTTTGGTGGCGGAGCTGTCGGTGAAGGCAAGTATAAGCACAAAAACGCAAAGTATTATTGAGACAGAAAGCTGATTGCCGAAACGGATTGTTTCTCCGGCTTGCTTTTTTCTGTTTTTTGAGGAATATCGGCGGCTGTATGTATTTCTGGACGGACGTCTATCCATTGTCCCACTTCCGTATTTTTGTTTAATTAATTATATGGGACTTGCACCTGACTTATGTCCAAAAAATACGGCGCAAAAAAAGGAAGCCTAAACAATAGACTTCTAAATGTGCTAATTTCGCCTTATGCAATGAAATTCAATATCAGTCTGAATCGGTGACCGACAAATTTGGCTCCGGCGGCTGTGCTGTCGGCGGCATTTGCGGCTTTTTTTGCCATAAAACTGCATGAACCGACCACTGCCTCCATAACGGCGCAGTATTTATCCGACAATGAAACTGCCATGGACTCCTTGTACTTAGGTCTGCCCATGGATGTGCAGGGCCACATGTGGTTGACAATTGCATCCTTTTCAATGTCGTTTAAGTCAAATATTTTTTCGGAATTTTCCAAAGCATCAAAAGGGTGATTCTTTAACAGCTTGTTTCCGTTTTCATCGGTACTGGTATTCTCAAAGAAATATAAATCATGCATAAGACCGGCTCTCGCTGCAGAACGATAGTCCCAGCCAAAATATCTGCATATGCAGTAGCTGTAGTAGGACACGTTCAGGGAGTGCTGAAACCTGGTTGTAAAATGATGATGCTTAAAGTTTTCCAGCTTATCGACCTCGACATTATTTATAATGCCGTCAACGCAGTCGAGATATGTAACAGCCTTAATATTATCAGCATCATAAACATTAAATCTTGAACCGGTTATTTTCAACATTTAACTACCAACTCCAGTTATTTTGCCGCCGTGAAGCGGCATAGGTTTTTACAGAACAATTATAGCATATGACGCTGACTATGACCATAAAATAATTATTAAAAATTCGGTAGGAAATCATTCCTTTGTAAGAGAAATCATTTCAGCCTCAACATATTCTGCCAGCTTTTCCGGGTTTATTATTATCTGACAGCCCCTCTGTCCGGCACTTACGCTTATCTCGTCAAAGAGTATGGCTGTCTCATCGATGAATGTCGGAAACTTCTTTTTCATTCCGATTGGAGAACAGCCTCCCCTAATATACCTGGTGATGCCTAGAAGCTCCTTTACATGTATCATTTCAACCTTTTTATTTCCGGAAACTCCGGCGGCTTTTTTCAAGTCAAGC
>JAJQDF010000203.1 GCA_021202325.1 Clostridiales bacterium
GAATCTGTGCTTGCACAAGATGACACACAGACATTGGACAAGCTGACCGTATGAGCACATACCATTTTTTACAAAAATGGCATGAGTGCGAATATGGTCGATTGCGAGGTGCTGCATGCCGGTGGCATGCGTTTAGTACGGACCGAAGCGGCAGCGTAGATGCGCAGAACGTAACAATCGGCTTTCATGTATTGTGGGGCGTCGTTTTAGCGGCGCCTGAAAGTTTCCGTAATAGAATTAATGCAAAGGGGAAATTTAAAATGAACACAGCAGATGTATGTATTATGATAGCCATAATTGTATACCTGATTGGTATGCTCTATGTGGGATATGTTTGCTCCAAGAAAAACAGTACAGCGGATGACTTCTACCTTGGTGGCAGAAAGCTTGGCCCGTTCGTCACAGCCATGAGTGCCGAGGCGTCGGATATGAGCAGCTGGCTTCTTATGGGACTGCCTGGCGTAGCCTATCTTTCGGGAATATGCGATGCCGGATGGACGGCCATCGGCCTTGCTGTCGGAACATATGTAAACTGGCTTATTGTTGCAAAGAAAATAAGAAGATATTCGCAGGTGTGCAAAAACTCAATCACATTGCCTGATTTCTTTGCCAATAGGTTCCGTGATACAAGCAACGTTATAATGGTTATATCGGCGGCGGTTATACTTATATTTTTTGTACCGTATACAGCTTCGGGCTTTGCAGCCTGCGGAAAGCTTTTCTCGAGCCTTTTCGGCGTCAACTATATGACAGCTATGATTGTAAGCGCGATTGTAATAGTTGGTTATACGGCTCTCGGCGGATTTTTGGCTGCCAGTACAACCGACCTTATACAGAGTATAGTTATGACCATTGCCCTTATAGTAGTGCTTATATTCGGGATAAATGTTGCCGGCGGCTTTGATGCGGTAATGGACAACGCAAGGGCGCTTCCCGGATATTTCTCGCTGAATGAAATGTATGACGTTTCTACAAATTCGGCTGTTGAATACGGCTTTATAACAAAATTATCAACGGCGGCATGGGGACTTGGATATTTCGGTATGCCCCATATACTTTTGAGATTCATGGCAATTGAGGATGAAAACAAGCTTGTGCTTTCCAGAAGAATAGCTACAGTTTGGGTTGTAATTTCGCTTGCAATAGGCACATTTATAGGCGCAGTCGGCCTTGCCATGTCAAATGTGGGAGCAATTGAGGTTTTCGAGGGTTCGGCTTCCGAGACAGTTATAGTCAGAATATCGGCACTTCTTAGCACATATGGCATTATACCCGCTCTTATTGCCGGTGTTATTCTTGCCGGAATACTGGCTTCTACAATGTCCACAGCCGATTCACAGCTCATAGCGGCTTCATCGGCGGTTTCAAAGAACCTTTTTACGGCATTCAACATAAAGACAGATCCCAAAAAGACAGTAAGAACTGCAAGAATAACCCTCGTTATTATCGCAATTATTGCTGCTGTCCTTGCCAGAAATCCTGACAGTTCGGTATTCGGCATAGTGTCCTTCGCATGGGCAGGATTTGGAGCGGCCTTCGGACCGGTTGTGCTTTTTGCTCTTTTCTGGAAAAGAACAAACAGATACGGTGCAATTGCAGGTATGGTTTCCGGCGGAGCAATGGTATTCATTTGGAAGTACTGCGTAAGACCTCTAGGCGGCGCATGGAATATATACGAGCTTCTTCCGGCATTCATAATTGCATGTATAGCAATCGTTGTATTCAGCCTTGCTACTCCGGCACCTTCTAAAGAGATTACAGACGAATTTGATTATGTAAAGAGCCTTAAGGACTGAGCATAGAAAACAAAAAAAGCGGATTTAGGATACACAGGCAATTTTTGGGGTTTCCAGATTATGTTTTAATGAAATTTAAATATATTCTTAAGATTTTTAAACTGCCTTTTGTGCTAAGATTATAGTAATGATACTAAAACTATTATTAGCATAGATGTTTTAAGGTGGGATTAGATGAAAAGAATAGCTTGTGTATTGTCAGCCGCATTGATTTGCGCAGGGCTAATTGCCTGTTCAGCTGAATCGGGAACAAAGCCCTTTGAGGAGCTTTCTGCGGACGATATTGTTTCGGTGTCTGTGAGCTGTACCCCTCCGGGCGTAACCGTTGAAACCGATGATGAGGAGAAAATAGAAGAGCTTGTAAGCCTGCTTAGTGAGCAGGTTATATATGAAGAGGACGAAAAGGAGTATGCCGGGCAATCGGTGGTATTTACAATATACAAAACCGACGGAACTGAAACAAAGGTAAATGCCTATAATCCTCAGCTTATAATAGATGGAGTAAAATATACGACAAAATCCGATCCATGCGATGAATTGAGTGCATTGGGGATAGAATGGGCAGATGAGCTGTCAGCCGGTACTATGTCGAATGAAGAAATACAGGAAATGCTGGCATCGCTGCCTGATGATTATGATGAAGCCGACAATTTCTGTTATGCCATATTTAACAACGGCACTGTGCAGGGCGAGGAGATGTATGAAGAATTTATAGCCAATGCGGAAAACGGAATTACCGATGATGTAATTATTGTGCGCTTTACCGATGAGGGCGATCCTATATATACATATCTGTCCTATGATGGAGAGGAATTCTACTGTGTTGTGGATATATCCAGGGATAAGCTGAAAGGCGATACAGAGGATTATATCGAGTACAGCTACAAATATATTGTGAGCGGCGGCGACTATGCTTTCCTTGTAAACGATGAAAGCATAACTTCATATGAGCAGATTAACGGCGATGACAGTATAGATTACTTCATACTTTTTTGAATTAACAGTCTTCGGAGAGAAAAATCAATCCGAAGGCTTTTTTAATGCGGTTAATAGAAAAAGGGAGACCTGCAATACAAGCCTCCCTAAAATTTTATTCAAACAGTATTCATTTTCAGATTGCCGCTATTAAGTTTCGATTATAACTGACCTTCCAGTATTTCTTTAGCCTTGCTGAGGGCATCGGCAATCTTGGAAGCATCCTTACCGCCGGCCTGAGCCATATTGGGACGTCCGCCGCCGCCACCGCCGCAAACTGCTGCCGCAGCCTTTATGATGTTGCCAGCATGGGCTCCTGCCTTAACTGCATCATCTGTAGCCATAGCGAGAAGGTTAACCTTGCCATCCTTAGCGGAAGCAAGTACAACTACTCCGCTGCCAAGCTTGTTCTTAAGCTGGTCGCCCATTGTTCTGAGAGCGTTTCCGTCAGCTTCCTTAACCTCTGCGCAAACAAGCTTAACTCCCTTTACTTCTACAACACTTGACAAAATGTCATCGGCTGCGCCGCCGGCAATCTTAGCCTTTATGGACTCAAGCTCTTTTGCTGTCTGTTTCTGTTCTGCGATTATTGCCTCAACTCTCTTGACCATGTTGTCGGGAGTTGATTTAACGGCTTTACATACAGCCTTGAGAGTTTCCTCTTGCTGCTGATAGTGCTTAAGAGCGGCTGCTCCTGTGAGAGCCTCAATTCTTCTAACACCGGAAGCAATACCGTTTTCGGAAATAATCTTGAATGAGCCGACCTGAGCGGTGTTTTCAAGGTGAGCGCCGCCGCAGAGCTCAATGCTATAGCCGTTGCCCATGTTTACAACACGAACGATGTTGCCGTATTTTTCTCCGAAGAGAGCCATTGCGCCAAGCTTTCTTGCATCCTCAATGCTTTCCTGAGAAATGCTGATGGGAAGGCTTTCAAGTATTTTCTCGTTTACTATATCTTCAACCTGCTGAATTTCTTCAGGTGTCATGGCTGCAAAATGTGTGAAGTCGAAACGAAGTCTGTCAGGCGTTACATATGAACCGGCCTGCTCAACATGTGTTCCGAGAACTGTACGGAGAGCCTTCTGGAGAAGGTGAGTAGCAGAATGGTTCCTCGATGTTGAAAGACGTCTGACCTTATCGATTTCAGCTTTGGCTGTGTCGCCTACGGAAATGCTTCCTTCTGCAACTGTACCGATGTGGGCAATCTTTCCGCCTATAACCTTTATACAGTCTGTTACATTGACGGTACCCATCTCTGTTGTGATTGTTCCGTTATCGCCGACCTGTCCGCCGCTTTCAGCATAGAAAGGTGTCCTGTCAAGGAATACGGAAACCTCATCGCCGGCCGAAGCTGAATCTGCAACGGCATTATTTGCAACAAGGGCGATAACCTTTACATCAGTAACCGGTGTTCCATCATAGCCTGAGAATTCCGTAACCATGGATGTGTCGAGCTGGTTGTAAACCGTTTCGTCGGCTCCCATGTATGTGTCAACCTCTCTGGCTGCTCTTGCACGCTCCTTCTGAAGCTGCATTTCCTTCTTGAATGCTTCTTCGTCAAGGCTTAAGCCCTCATCGGCAAGAATTTCTTCCGTAAGGTCAACGGGGAAGCCGTATGTGTCGTAAAGTCTGAAGGATTTTTCGTCCTTCATAACTGTTTCGCCCGCTGCTTTCATTTCTTCGATGTCGGCCTTGAGAATTTCCATTCCCTTGTCTATTGTCTTGTAGAAGCTGTTTTCTTCTACAGTGATTACCTTATAAATATAGTCCTGTTTTTCAACAAGCTCGGGATAAGCATCGCCGGAAGTCTGGATAACAACCTTGCTGAGGTCGGCGAGGAATGTCTTGTTTATTCCGAGAAGTCTGCCGTGACGTGCGGCTCTTCTGAGAAGTCTTCTTAGGACATAGCCTCTGCCTTCGTTTGAAGGAAGAACGCCGTCGGCTGTCATGAATGTTACGCTTCTGATGTGGTCTGTGATAACACGAACGCTTACATCAGTCTTGTGGCTGTCGGGAGTTTCATAATCAACGCCGGCAACCTCACAGACTGCATCACGGAGAGCCTTTACTGTGTCAACGTCGAATATTGAGTCAACGCCCTGCATAATTGTTGCCATACGCTCAAGTCCCATACCTGTGTCGATATTGGGCTTGGCAAGACGGGGATAGCTTCCATCCTCCTGTTTGTCGAATTGTGTAAATACAAGGTTCCAGAACTCCATGTATCTGTCGCAGTCGCATCCGACGCCGCAGGTCGGTTTTCCGCAGCCGTATTCTTCACCACGGTCATAGTATATTTCTGAGCAGGGGCCGCAGGGACCTACGCCGTGCTCCCAGAAGTTGTCTTCTTTGCCGAGGCGGACGATTCTGTCCATGGGCACGCCTACTTTTTCGTGCCAAATCTGTTCTGCCTCGTCGTCGTTTTCATAAATTGTTACATAGAGCTTGTCCTTGGGTATCTCAAGTACCTCTGTAACGTACTCCCAAGCCCAGGGGATGATTTCTTCTTTGAAATAATCTCCGAAGGAGAAGTCTCCGAGCATTTCAAAAAATGTGCCGTGACGTGCTGTCTTTCCTACGTTCTCAATGTCGCCTGTACGGATACATTTCTGGCAAGTAGTAACACGTCTTCTGGGCGGAATTTCCTGCCCTGTGAAATAAGGCTTCAAAGGCGCCATACCAGAGTTAATGAGAAGAAGGCTCTTGTCATTATGAGGTACAAGAGACGCACTGGGAAGCCTGAGATGATCTTTGCTTTCAAAGAAAGAAAGGAAGCTTTCTCTGATTTCGTTTACACCCATTGGTTTCATAAACTTATTCCTCCAAAATTTATTTTTGCAGACGATAATAATAAAAGCCCCGTTCCTGCAAAACACAGGGACGGGGCATTAATCCTCGCGGTACCACCCTAATTATATGCGTACAATATTGCATATCATACCACATATCACTTTTGTCCCTTAACGCGGGAGACGTAGCGGCATACTTAGTTTCCGCCGCTCGGCAGGTTGCCCAAAAGACTGCTTCGGCAGAATGTACACAAAGGTCTTCCAGCAAGGCCTGCGGCCTGACCTTCTCTCTGAGAGCCAATATACTGCCTACTATTTCTTTTATCGCCTTTATTTTATCAACGACATGATTATATTAAAATGAAGGCGTGTTTGTCAACAATTTTTATAAATCTTTTCGTTCTAATACTTTTTTCTGACGCTTGTTCCGGGAATGCCCATGGCTTCACGGTATTTGGCCACGGTTCTGCGTGAAATCGATATGCCGTTTTCCTCCAGTGCTTCGCATATGGCTCTGTCGCTTAAGGGCTTGGATTTGTTCTCGTTATAGATTATTTCCTTTATTTTAAGCTTAACGCTGTCCTGCGAAACCTCCGAACCGTTTCCGTCCTCGCCTGCGGCCGTCTTTGATACAGAGGATGAAAAGAAATAGCTTATGGGGAATATTCCCCAGGAACATTGAATATATTTATCCCGGACAGCCCTGCTGACGGTGCTTTCGTGTACATCCAGCTTAAGGGATATATCCGACAGCTTCATGGGAATGAGATTGCCGGCGCCCTTGTCGAAGAAATCAATCTGTTTTTCAACAATTAGGCTAAGGGTAGACATAAGAGTTAAATTTCTTCTGTCAATGCATTTCATAACCCATTCCGCCTGATGGAGTTTGTCATTTATATATTCTTTGGCTTCGGTGTTTTCGCTTGTTTTGACAATGGTTTTGTAATAGCTGTTTATTCTTATGGACGGCGAGTAATAATCGTTAAGCGTAATATCATAGCCGCTCCGGCTGTTCTTATATATGTATGCATCCGGAGTTATGAAGCTGAGGCTCTCGTTGGTGGAAAAGCCCCGGCTGGGTTTGGGATTGAGGTTCTTTATTTTGTCGACGGCGGAGATTACATCGTCGAGGGAAACGCCTAAAGCCTTAGATATGGTTTTCAGCTGATTTTTTGCGACGGTGTCCAAATGCTCCCTGACAATGGCAACCGCTGTCATATTGGGGTTTTCCTCTGCCAAAAGTTGTATCTCCAGACATTCGGAGAGGGTAGAGGCACCGACTCCCGGCGGATCCAGTGTTTTAAGCAGAGATATGGCCTCGGCGGTATATTTTTGGTCTATGCCGGTGAGAGATGAAATGCTCTCAGCGGTTTCCTTAAGATAGCCGTTTTCGTCAAGGCTTTTGGCCGCAAATTCCGCCGCAGAATGTACTTCGGGCTTAAGTCTTTGGGTATTAATCTGTGTCAGCAGATGCTCGGCAAGGGTTTCATCCTGCATGAATGAAAAGTTCCAATCCTCGCCTTCGTCCTCTTTGTCCTGGTTGTAATAATAGCGGTTCTGTTCGTCGCCTGAGTCCAGCCACTCCAGCTTTTGCTTAAGCTCGTCGGGCTTTTTCTCGGGAGGAGCTTTTTCCTCATATTCCACAAGGGGATTGGTCTCGCTGAGTTTCTTAAGGTAGTCATTGAGCTCAATGGCACTCATCTGCAGTATTTTTGCGGAAAGAACCATTTGCTGAGAAAGGGCGAGCTTTTGGCTTGTATTCAGATTGAGTTCCATTGAAATCACCTCGCTTAAATGGATTGTTTATTTTATTATACCATAAAATTAGGAGAAGGTCTCTAAAAATGACAGATTTTTATCAAATGTTGAATTTATGCTACGCTTGTGGTGCTCTTAAGAGAAGCACAGCAA
>JAJQDF010000228.1 GCA_021202325.1 Clostridiales bacterium
AGAACACATCTATCAGCCCTTTCCCGGCTGTAGCCTGTGGCAAATGAGGCGTTGTCATAGCCCCGTCTTTCGTATACAGCTATCTGTTTTTTATTCATACTATCACCCAATTATATTTTACCAGATAATTAATATTAGTCAATAACTATTATTAATAAAATCTATTATTTTTGCATCCATCCATTTAGCATGGTGCATATCGTGGGTAACCAAAATACAAATTTTGTCTAAAACAAAGTCCTTTAAATATTTTGCTATGCTCTCTGCCCTTTCTTCGTCAATGCCGTTGAAGGGCTCATCCAGCAAAACAATATCTCCATCGTAGGCCACCGCCCTGGCTATAGCCGCCCTCTTTCTCATTCCGCCGCTCATCTGATTGGGATAAAGGTCAAGGCAGTCGTCAAGCCCAGAGATCTTTATAAACTCATCGGCCTTGTCCTTATTCGATGCCGTAAGCATTATGTTTTCCCGACAAGTTGACCACTCCAAAAGCCTGTCCTCCTGGAACACGTAGGAAATTTTGCCCGCATTTTCGAAAATTTCGCCTCTGTCGGCCTTTATTAGTCCGGCTATGATGTTTAAGACTGTCGTTTTTCCGCAGCCGCTGGGACCGAATAAACACATTATTTCGCCTTTTTCCGCTTTCATGGAGAAGTTGTTAAGCACCAGCCTTCCGTCATAGCTTTTCGTGATATTTTTCAGTTCCACCGTTCTGCCTCCCCATAAATCTTACAAGCAGCTTTTCGAAAACAACACTCAATATTATTATAACCGCCGTCCACGCAAAAAGCTCAGCGGTTTCAAGATATACCTTAGCCTCATATAGCTCACGGCCTATAGAAAACGCCGGCGAACCTATTACCTCGGCGGCCACTCCGCTTTTGAAGGCAAAGCCTGCCCCGGTAACCGCCGCCGAACGGAAATAAGGCATTACCGCAGGGACATATATTTTTTTGAGCTTCTGTGACGGAGTGAAATTATAAACCTCGGCCATTTCCAATATCTTTACATCCACCGATGCTATGCCCTCTGTGACATTACTCCATATTATCGGCACAACTGTAAGGAAGGCAATAAATACAGGCACACGCCCTGTTTTGAACCATATAAGCGCAAGTATAATAAAGGATGCCACCGGAGCCGCCCTCACTATGTCTATGATAGACTTAAAAAGGGCGCAGAGGGGCTTAAAGAATCCCGTCAATCCGCCTAATATCACTCCTGCCGCCGTACCCAGGAAAAATCCGGCAGCTATTCTCAAAAACGTACAGCCTATGGTTTTGTAAAAGCTGGCCTCAGTCAAAAACCTACCTATGGTCATTATTGTGTCAAGCGGTGAAGCGAATATTACATCCATGTCTATTATCATATACACCGCCTGCCATACAGCCAGCCAAAATATTAAAACTAAAAGTTTTTTACTCCGCTTCATAATAGAACTCCGCAGACGGAAGCGTGCCGCCTACAGACTTGGGCTCTGCGGCATAGAGCACTTCATAAAGTCCCTCAAGTATGTCTTTCATTTCCGCTCCGTCAATATAAACTATGTTGCAGTTGGGTATAGCCTTTTCAGCCGCAGCAGCAGAAGCCATTATTTCATATTTCTCCACAAGGGATGCAGCCTCAGAAATATTAGAATTTACATATTCTATGCTTTCGCTGTACTCGGCAAGGAAGTTCGCGACAGCCGCGGGATGTTCTTTCAAAAATTCGTTTCTAACTATTACGCATCCCATGGCTAAATCGGTGTCGCTGACTTTGCTCCATTCCTCTGTAAGATCAAGGGCAATTCTTATATATTCGTTCTGCATCATTACCGCCGTTACATTGGGCTCAGGAAGCACAGCAACATCGGCGCTTCCGTCGGCAAGGGCGGCAGCCGCCTCGGCGTGCTCTGTAACATATACTATATTAGTGTCAGTAACATTATTCTGTTCAAGGATATAGTTGAAGGCATATTCAGGAATTGCGCCCTGTCCCGACGAATATATCGTCTTACCCTGTAAATCTGAAATACTGTTTATGCTTTCGCCGTTTTCAAGAACATAAAGCACACCCAGTGTGTTCAGTGCGATAACAGAAACTCCGCCCTCGGTCTTATTGTAGAGCACTGCAGCAAGGTTTGTGGGCACTGCTGCAATGTCGGCCTCTCCATTCAGTATTTTAGCTGTAACCTCATCGGAAGCCGAGGAAATCTCAAAGCTGTAATTTCCTGCTGCTTCTCCGTTTGCACTCTTTTCCATAAGTTCTACGGCTCCTATGCCTGTAGGGCCTTTGAGCATAATTGCATTAATTGTCACATCATCTACGACTTCTTCTTCGGCTGATACGGTTTCCTCAGCTTCGGTTGTTTCACTGCTCTGTGATGAGCATCCTGTGAATACACCTACAGTCATAACTGCGGCTATTAACAATGATATAAATTTCTTCATTTTAAAGCTCCTTTTCGATATATATTTTTCTTCCGTTTCTTGTTATTATCCCCTCTGATTCAAAGTTGTCGAGTATTCTGTACAGAGTCGCCCTGCCTATGGCAAGATATTCAGCAGTTTTGGTCATACTGAGTCCGTCTATAATCCGCTTTCCGTTTTCATCAATATTGCTGTTTCTCCTCAAAAACTCGGCCGTTCTTTCCTCGGCTCCCCCTGCCGCAAATATATCCAGCCTTTTATTTAGGAAAACAAGGGAATCTGCAAGGTACTCAACATAATTCATGTTAAGCTCCGGCGACAGTATCATAAGCTCCCTCAGCAGTTCCTCCGGTATAAAAAGCATATAGCATTCACTTTCTGCCTTTACCTTTGCTATAAATGCTTCGGTTTTGGAGAAAATCGCCGCTCCTCCGAAGGCCTCGCCGGCCTTTAGGGTGTTAAGCAGTACACTGCCGTTTTTATTTTTCTTGACCGACACTCTGCCCTTAAGAATTATGCCAAGGCTTTTCTTATAGTTGTCGTAATCATATATTACTTCGCCTTTTTTGTAAGCCAGCCACTCAGCTCTATCATCGCCCATGACAACACTTACTATAATATTGCCGGTTCCGATAAACAGAAAATTCTTTTTTAGTGCCGATATGAATTTTTTTCTTTCTTTAATAGGTATGCACTCCATAAAATAACCTCTTTTTTGTGTCAAATGAGACAAAAATAATATATATTATTTCCATATGTTTGTCAATGACTTTAATGCTCTGTAATAAAATTTTTCGACAATCAAAAACCGGCAAACCTAAGTCTGCCGGTCAGTATACTAAATATTATTTTCCTGTTTTTCTTTGTATAGCCTTTACTATTTCCATTACAGGAATAATCACAAATGCAAGGCACAGTGCAGCGGCATATTCCATTGCCGAGATATGCTCGAATCCAAATGCTGCCGAAAGGAACGGAATGTATATAACTGCTGTTGTGAGTGCCAGCGAAGCTATCATTGCCGCCCAGAGGAATTTGTTTCTGCTCTGCATATGGAATATCGAGCCTCTGCGTGAACGCATATTGAAGGAATGGAATATCTCAACCATGGAGAGTGTCAAGAACGCCATAGTCGTTCCATCGGCGCTGTCCACAATTTCCCACACTCCGGCCTCCATATAGTGGCCGATAAAGTATGCCGCCAAAGTAAGACATGTTATAACAGCTCCCTGGAAAACCACATCAAAACCCATGCCGCCTGCAAAAATTCCGTCGGAAGCATTTCTCGGCTCACGCTTCATTATGTCGCTTTCGCTCTTCTCCATGCCGAGGGCTATTGCCGGGAAACAGTCTGTAATCAGATTTATCCAGAGCAAATGCGCCGGCTCAAGTATTACAAATCCGAGTATGGTAGCTGCGAATATGGACAGCACCTCGGCAAGGTTTGACGAAAGAAGGAATTGTATAGCCTTGCGGATATTGTCATAAATTCTTCTGCCTTCCTCGACGGCGGAAACTATTGTTGCAAAGTTATCATCGGCAAGAACCATGTCGGCCACATTTTTAGTAACATCGGTTCCGGTAATACCCATTCCGACACCGATATCCGCACTCTTTATGGAGGGCGCATCGTTTACGCCGTCGCCTGTCATGGCTGTAATATAACCCTTTGAACGCCAAGCATTTACTATCCTTACCTTATGCTCGGGCTGAACCCTGGCATAAACCGAGTATTTGTCTATTGTTTCGCTCAGCTCTTCGTCGGAAATATCATCAAGCTGTGCGCCTGTTATGGCCTGCTCCTGAGATTCGATAATTCCAAGCTGTGATGCTATGGCGGCGGCAGTATCCCTGTGGTCGCCTGTTATCATTATGGGACGGATTCCGGCTTCCTTACATTCCACTATAGCATCCTTAACCTCAGGACGTATGGGATCTATCATTCCGGAAAGTCCGATATAGCAAAGGTCTTTCTCGAGATATTCAGGCTCATAGTTTTCCGGTGCCTCACTCCAGTCCCTCTTTGCTCCGCAGAGCACACGGAGAGCCTTGTCAGCCATGGCCTTATTGTTTTTAAGTATGTTTTCCCTTATTTCGGGAGTAATTTCAGTTTCTTTTCCGTCTATAACCGCATATTTGCAGCGTTTCAGCACCTCATCAGGGGCACCCTTTGTGAACTGTATTATTTTGCCGTCCTTGGTGCGGTGGACAGTACTCATCATCTTACGGGATGAATCAAAGGGCGCTTCTCCTATTCTCGGATAGTCCTTCACCAGCTCAGTCTTGGGCATACCTTCTTTGAATGCGTCATTTACAAGAGCGCACTCTGTGGGCTCGCCGACTGCCTCTTCTCCGTCAAGCTCGGCATCCGACGAAAGAGCCATAGCCATGGACAAAAGCTTAACGTCGTCCGATGCATGTTCAACTACAGTCATCTTGTTCTGTGTAAGCGTTCCTGTTTTGTCCGAGCATATTACCTGGGTACAGCCAAGGGTTTCAACCGCAGTAAGCTTTCTTATAACGGCGTTTCTCCTTGACATATTTGTTACGCCGATTGAAAGAACTATTGTAACAACGGCGGCAAGTCCTTCGGGTATGGCGGCTACAGCAAGGCTTACCGCAACCATAAATGTATCAAGCAATGTTTCTCCGCTTAAGTTAGGATAATATCTGAATATATCTATGGCAAAAATAACTACGCATATTCCTATTACAAGTATGCTCAATATTTTGCTCAGCTGATTAAGCTTTTTCTGGAGCGGAGTTTCCTCCTCCTTGGCATCCGTAAGAGCCGTTGCTATTTTGCCCATTTCGGTATTCATACCTGTGGATGTAATTACAGCTCTGCCTCTGCCGTAAACAATGGTAGAGCCCATGTATACCATATTTTTTCTGTCGCCCAGCGGTATATCCTTTGCGTCTCCAAGATTAAGCACATCTATGAACTTGCTTACCGGAACGGATTCACCGGTAAGCGCCGCTTCCTCAACCTTCATGCTGGCACATTCTATAATACGGGCATCAGCTAGCACGGCATCACCAGCCTCGAGAACAATTATGTCTCCGGGCACAAGCTCTTCGCTTTTGACAGTAACCTGCTTGCCGTCTCTCATAACTTTGCTTGTTGCGGCGGCTATTTCCTGCAGAGCCTCAATTGCTTTTTCTGCCTTGTTTTCCTGGAATACACCCAGTACAGCGTTAATGATTACTACGACCATTATAATTACCGTATCTGCGGCAGACTCGCCCGAATAGGCTGAAGTTATGCCGGAGATAATAGCCGCAGCAATGAGAATAATAATCATTGGATCGGTGAGCTCCATTAAAAACTTGTGTATTATTGATTCCTTTTTGCCTTCATCCAGCTTATTTGCACCGAATTTTCCCAGTCTTTCCTCCGCCTCGGCAGAAGTTAAGCCGGTTTCTTTAGTTTCCAGTTCCTCTAAAACATTTTTTGTTTCGGATAAATACTCTTTCATAAAATGTCCCTCCTGTTAACTTACCCAGTCCAATAATTTAATATCTCCAACAAAAAAGACTCGTATACAAACCACAGTTCCCGTTTGTATATGAGTCTCATTCTTTATGGATAGACCAGGCTTTGTCGCCAGTGCTGTTGACCTATCTCGCACAATGTGCGGAATTACTCCCCCATATTGAGTCTTATAATCATTTTTAAGGCAAAATTCCCAGATGCTCAAGCAATATCTTAAATCCCATAAGTATGAGCACAATACCTCCGAAAATTTCAGCCTTCGACCTATACTTCAGCCCGAAAATACTGCCCACCTTTATTCCTATTCCGGAAAGCACAAATGTCGTACAGCCTATGAACGTAACCGCCGGAACAATGTCAACATTCAAGAATGCAAATGTTACACCGACTGCCAAGGCATCAATGCTTGTGGCAACGGCCAAAGTCAGCATTGTTTTAACATCCATGTCGGCCGAACAGTCTTCCTGCTCTTTTGCCTCCTTAATCATGTTTATGCCTATAATACATAATAGCACAAAGGCTATCCAGTGGTCTATACTTTGTATAGCCGCCTGAAATCTGATTCCCAGCACATATCCTATGAGCGGCATAAGTGCCTGAAATCCTCCGAAATAAGCTCCTGCGATAAGTGAGTGCTTAAGGCTGGTTCTTCCAAGGGATAGCCCCTTACATATGGACACCGCAAAGGCATCCATAGAAAGCCCTACCGCAAGTATAAATAGTTCAGTCAACCCCATTATAAACATTCCTTTCGTACATGTGTATTTTAAACTTACACGCACCGCCGTGCATGAACATCAGCGGCATAAAACAAAAATCGAGGCCTATCTGCCGCTGACAGATAAGTCTCGTCATTTAATACAAAGCCAGAAACAGAATGTTTCAGTATGTTGACTTCGTCACGCCAAGGCGCTGACTACTCCCTTATTGCGTCAGATTATATCAGAAAAAATTTTGTTAGTCAAGCATAATCTACTATGAAAGTGTTTTCAATAGTCGTATCGTGCCATGCTTGCATGGTTAAGAGCATGACTATTAGAAAACCTGACTGTATGAGTAACGTAGCCATTTTTCGTAGTAAAATGAGCGGAGTACGAATACAGAAGCGATTGCGGGAGTGCTGAAAGCACGTAGCAATCGAGCTTTCATACCCAATTATATTATATTCTAATACTTCCTTTTCCTTTCCAAATATTGAACTACCGGACATTTATTGCTATTTGGGTAATGACAAAAATATATTAGTAGGGTATAACATACTATAAAAGTGTCGGACAGCGGTCAGACAGGCGGGCAAGCTTGCTTGCACAGATGTCTGAACATTGGACGACCTAAGCGGTATGAGCATTTACCATTTTTTCTATAAAAATGGTACAATTGCGAAGACAGGTGCGATTGCAAAAGCTCGTAGAGCGAAGCAATCGACTTTTATAAATTGATAGTGGCTGCAAAGCAGGCATATCAATTTATTACATGAAAAATATAAAATATCTTATCAAGAG
>JAJQDF010000233.1 GCA_021202325.1 Clostridiales bacterium
ATTCCGCAGGATTGCCGTTTGGCGGTTGGTCACTTCCTGAGTAAAGGAGGTGAGGCTGTATGTGTTATGTGACATTTCAGGATTTAATCCAGATTGCTATATTAACAATCAGCATTATTAACCTCGTACTTACGTACAAGCGTAAATAATTTTGACCGCCTAACCTTTTGTGTTAGACGGTCTTCATCTGAACTATTCGGATCAGCCGCTCGACCAAAAGCGGCAATCCTTTTATTAACTATATTATAAAACCAGCTGTTGATATTGTCAACGGCTTATTTTTTAAGACCTTGAGGGTTTCACCCTCAACCACTTACAAGACTTCGTCTGTGCACACCCACCTTACACACTAATTCTAAAGTTTACATAATCCGCAGCAGTCATCGCCTGAGGAATTCATTTCCGAAGGTGTCAATTAACATGAACTAGCCGTTGTAACCGTAAAAGTTCCTCCCGGAACTTTTGCGGTTACCTCCACCCTACAAGCTGAAATCCCTCAAGGATTTCAGCTTAGAGGCTACGCCTCCGACTGTCGTTAACTCTATTTCATTTTCCTCTGCAAACCTCTTTATCCCCTCCGCCGTTGTCTTTCCTCCTGCCGGGCCGACATGGCCTATGGCTATGGCATATCCGTCTTTCTTGGCCTGCTCCGCCGCCTTTTCAAGCTGTTCAACAACCTTGTCAACATTCCCCGGACAGTCTATGAATACCGTCCTTTCAAGATATTCCACACCGTACTTTTCCGCCGCTTCCTCTCCCTTGGAGTCGGCAGTTGTCAGACTGTCCACAAATATCATTCCACGCTTAGCGGCCTCCTCCATTATTATTTCGAGCTTGTCTTCATCCTCCATTATTGCCGAACCCATATGATTGTTAAATCCCACGGCAGTGTCTACCGCATCAAAGGCATCGCAGACAACCTACCGTATCTCCTCCTCGCTCATATCCGAAAATATTCCTTTTTCCCCCACCCAGCTTTTCTTTCCGCTTTTGGCCTCCATGGGCATATGTACAATTACTTCCTTTCCGGCCTCTGCCGCCTTTTTTGCATCCTCTGAGGTACATTCGGAGAACGGCATTATTGCAACTGTAATTGGTATATCCAACGCAAGTATTTCCTCTGTGCCCTCCCCGTCATATCCGAAATCGTCTATTATTATTGCCAAACAGCAGTTTTTTTCATCTTTATTTGCCGTTGTCTTTGCAAAAACCGCCCCAATTGCCGAAACCGAAATCACTGCGGCAAGTATATATCCGAATAATTTATTTCTCATTTTTGCTACCTGTTCTCTCCTTTATCCATTAGATTATATTTTTGCTGAACCCTAAATATTACTGGGCTCATAGGGGTTTGGAACTATTGACGTTGGCCTAAAATCGTGCTATGATACACCCGTAAACCTAATGTTTACGATGTCTCGGAGGTAGGTCGGAGATGAAAATAATAATTGTAGGCTGCGGAAAAGTTGGCGAGGCTACCGCCAAACATCTTTCAGGCGAAGGCCACGACATCGTTCTGGTGGATAAAAACAGTGAAAAGATTAGATATATGGGAGATAAGCTGGATATTATGTGCGTTAAGGGCAGTGGGCTCAGAACCAGCGTACTGCTTGATGCGGGGGTTGCCGAGTGCGACCTTTTGATTGCGGCTACTTCTTCCGATGAAGTGAATATGCTTTGCTGTCTTACAGGCAAAAGGCTCGGAGCCAAGCATACCATAGCCAGAATAAGAGATCCGGAATACTCCGAGGAGCTCACCACACTCAAAAAAGAAATGGGCCTTGACATGGTCATAAATCCCGAGCAGGAGGCCGCCGCCGAGATTGCCCGTGTGCTTCGTTTCCCCACCGCCATTAACGTGGAAACATTCGTTGACGGCAAGGTTGAGATGGTTTCCTTCCGTGTGAGAAACGACGGCTTCATGAACGGCCAGAGCCTTTCTCAGATAATGTCAAAAATAAAAATGTCGCTTATTTTCTGCGCCGTTGTCCATAACGGAGAGGTAATAATCCCCGACGGAAACTATGTTGCCTGCGCCGATGACCTGTTCTATGTAATAGGCGAGCCTGCCGAAATATATAATTTCTTTAAATTTTTGAAAAGAGACACCAGCAGTTCAAAGACCGCCCTTGTTATCGGCGGAGGCAGAATTGCCTACTATCTATGCCGATTCCTTGCCGATGTAAACATACAGGTTAAGCTTATCGAAATAGACAGAGACAGATGCTATGAAATGAACGAAATTCTGCCTAACTGCGTAATAATAAACGGCGACGGCAGCGACTACGAACTTTTGGACGAGGAAGACATTTCATCATTCTCATCGGTCGTAACAATAACCGGCAGAGACGAGGAAAACCTGCTTACGGCACTCTATGCCACAAGAGCCGGCGTTCCAAAGGTTGTGGCCAAGATAAACAGGGCAAGCTATGACGAAATAATAGAAAGCTTCGGCATTGACAGCGTTATAAGCCCCAAAAACCTTACTGCCGTACAGATTGTGGGCTTTGTAAGAGCCCTCAACAACTCCATCGACTATGCCAACATAGAGGCTCTTTACCACATCGTTGACGGTAAAGCCGAGGCACTGGAGTTCTTAGCCACGGACAGAACACATAATTTAGGCATACCCTTTAAGGATATAAAATTCAAGAAGAACTTCATCGTTGCCGCCATTGAGAGAAACGGAAAGGTTATAATTCCCTCAGGTAATGACTTCATATTAAGCGGCGACAGCGTTGTAATGATATGCAGCAATACGAGAGCCATGACCTTGAACGACGTATTTGAAAACGGAGGCAGATAACCGTGAATTACCTACTTGTACTGAAGCTCATAGGCTTTGTTCTCAAAACCGAGTCTGCACTCATGCTGCTGCCGTTAATAGTATCCATTATATTAAGAAGCGGCGACAGTATGTATTTTATATATACGATAGTTCCCCTCTATATAATCGGACACTGTCTTAATAAAATAAAGCCCCAAAAGACGGCCTTCCGTTCCAGGGAGGGCTTCGTAACGGTTTCACTCTCGTGGATAGTTCTTTCAATCTGCGGAGCCATACCGTTTTATATAAGCGGCTATTTTGTCTCATATATAGACTGCTTTTTTGAGACCGTTTCGGGCTTTACAACCACCGGTTCAACGATACTGACCAATGTGGAAACAGTAAGTAAGGGACTTCTCTTTTGGAGAAGCCTTACCCACTGGATAGGCGGCATGGGAGTGCTTGTATTTATACTGGCGATAATGCCCAACCTGGACGGCTCCACGGTTCAGCTTCTCAGAGCCGAAAGCCCCGGCCCCACTCCCGGAAAATTTGTTCCGAGAATAAAAGAAACCGCAAAGATACTCTACATGATATATTTCTGCATGACACTGATAGAGACAATATTGCTTCTTATAAGCGGACTGCCCCTCTATGATTCGCTTATCACGGCCATGGGTACTGCAGGAACCGGAGGATTCTCAAACATGAATCTCAGTATAGGCGCCTACAACAATGTTTCCGCCGAGGTAATAACGACGGTATTTATGCTGCTTTTCGGCGTAAACTTCAGTATATATTATTTAATACTCAAAAAGCAGGTCGGCCTTGTTAAGGAAAACGAAGAATTAAAACTCTATATATTCATAGTAGCGGCCTCGATGCTTTTGATTGCCGTAAACATAATGCCCCTTTGCGGCGGCTCATTTATAAATTCGCTCAGACAGTCATCCTTCCAGGTTGCTTCGATAGTTACCACAACGGGTTATTCCACCGCAGACTTCGATCTGTGGCCGACATTCAGCAAAGCCATACTCATGTGCCTTATGCTTGTCGGCGCATGTGCCGGTTCCACCGGCGGCGGCATAAAGATGTCCCGTCTGCTCATACTTTTGAAAGCGGCAAAAAGAGAAATAAGCGCAATAATCCATCCCAGGCGTATACAGACCGTAAAAATGGAGAACTCTACCCTTGAGGACAGGACTTTGGTAAACGTGCTGGTGTTTATATCATTGTATATGTTTATAATATTTGCGGCTGTTCTCCTCGTTTCGCTGGACGGCTTCGATTTTGAGACGACCATTTCATCGGTCATTGCCACCATAAGCAACATCGGCCCCGGCTTCTCGCTTGTCGGTCCCATGGGCAACTTTGCAATGTTCTCGCCCTTCAGCAAACTGGTGCTTTCGTTCTGTATGCTTGCCGGAAGACTTGAATTATTCCCCATGCTTGTGCTTTTCTCCCCTACGATATGGAAGAAAAAATCGTTTTAAAACCAAACAATCCTTTAGACTTATACCCGGTGCGGAAGTTAGTTCTGCACCGGTATCTTTTTGCTGTTTTTTACATTTATTCCATGATACATTTCTGATACAATTATCATATATACTATTTCCCAAATACAACAATAAGGAAGCGTTTTTATGATAAAGATACTGATTGCCGAGGACGAGGAGCTTATATCGAACCTAATAAAAATAAACCTTGTGAAGTCCGGCTATACCTGCGACTGTGCCTTTGACGGTGCCGAAGCCGCCGACAAAATATCCGAAAACAGCTACGACCTTATACTTCTTGACATAATGCTGCCTAAGATAGACGGCTATGAGCTTCTGGAGTATGCCAAGGCCGTAAAAATTCCGGTAATATTCATAACCGCCATGGGCACCACTACTCAAAAGGTAAAGGGGCTTAAACTGGGTGCCGAGGACTACATAACAAAACCCTTCGAAATAATAGAGCTGTTAGCCCGTGTTGAAACTGTTCTCCGCCGATACAATAAAACCGAAAAAATAATAAAAATAAAAAATATAGAAATAAACACCGAGGGGCGGACTGTTTTAAAGGACGGCGTTCCTGTTCCGCTTATCCTCAAGGAATACGAGCTGCTTCTTCTGTTTGTGCGGAACAAAAATGTTGCCCTCTACAGAGAAACCATATACGAAAACATATGGGGAAGCGACTACTTGGGCGACAGCCGTACCGTTGACCTTCATGTTCAGCGGCTTAAGAAAAAGCTTGGCTGGAACCTCTACATCAAGGCTGTATATAAAGTTGGCTACATATTTATACCATGATGCCCGGTGAAAAGACAGTGGTTAGTGATTAGTGGTCAGCGGTTTTGCAGCCATTATCCTATAAAATTGAGAGCCTAACAATGCCGGCATCATCTCACCTATTATGACGAGGACAAACCCATGAAACTATTTTGGAAAATATTTTTCACATTCACAATATTTATGGCCATAGTGTTCAGCCTATTCGGCACATGGTGCGTTTATTCGGCCTTTGACAGCACAATCGAGCGTGAAATAGATCAGATGAACTCAGAAAACCGAATGTTCAAAATTGTATATGAAATGACAGCAGACTCATTGAACGGTGTCACCATTGACGAAGAAAGGCTGTCCTCCATAGCAGAAAACATGGATACCAGCCTTAGCCGGGGAGAATACTATGTCTGCCTTTACGATGACGGCGGCATAATGCTTTATGAAAGCTCTCAGACCGTCGGCGTACATATGTCGGCAGACGAGCTTTCCGAAGAAACAAGGTCATATAAAATAACCGAGGACGGCGAAAACATAATGCTTATTTTCGCAAGCCCCATAGAAATAAACAGTTCCATCTACTATATCGAGACGACAAAGGATATAACATACATCTATGCCGACAGAGCCGCCACATTGAGCCGCATTCAGCTTATAACACTGGCCAGTGTCCTCCTCACCGCCCTTGTCACTCTCATCGTTTCCCATTTCCTCACAAGGTCGATAACCGAGCTTTCCAAGACCGCCCGCAGATTTGCCAAAGGGAATTTTGAAGTCAGGGCAAAGCAGAAGGGAAATGACGAAATTGCTGTACTGTCCAAGGATTTTAACTTCATGGCTGACAGCATAGAGCAGAAGATTGACGAGCTTAAGGACAGAGCCGAAAGGCAGGAGGAATTTACATCGTCCTTCGCCCATGAGCTGAAAACTCCGCTGACATCCATAATAGGCTATTCGGATATGATTAGAACAATGCCCCTTTCGGACGAGGAAACTATGGAATATGCCAACTACATATACCGTCAGAGGAAGCGGCTTGAAAGTCTGTCATACAAGCTTTTGGAGCTTATAGCTTCGGGAAAAAACGACATTGAGCTTAAGGAAGTGCCTGCGGAAGGTCTCATAAGGGATGTTTACAATACTGTCACGCCCTCCCTTGCCGAAAGGAATATAAGTATGTCCGTTTCCATATCTAAAGCTGTTTTAATCGGCGACAAAGATCTGCTTTCCTCGCTTCTCATAAACCTTATTGATAACGCCAGAAAGGCATCCTCCGAGGGTTCAGTAATAGAGCTGAAAGGCCGAAGCGATGGAAACTATTATAAAATATCGGTCAAAGACCACGGCATAGGCATACCTAAGTCGGAGCTGTCCCACATTACAGAAGCCTTCTACATGGTGGATAAGTCCAGAGCAAGAAAGGAAGGCGGCGCAGGGCTGGGCCTCTCCCTATGCTCAAGAATTGTGGGTATCCATAACGGAAGCTGGGAAATACAGAGCCGTGAAGGTATCGACACGACAATAACCGTCCGTCTGCCCATGAAGGGAGGAAGCAAAAAATGAAAAGCGGTGTAAAATACATAACGGCTGTACTTTGCTGTGCGGCGGCAATAGTCTTTTCTCTGTCTCTCCCGGTTGTATACGGCAAACGGGTTGACTCCGTCACATTCGACAGCGTAACTCAGCTGGAGGCTGAGGAAAGCATAGGCACATTGGCATATAAGGACAACAGCGACAGAATTTCCGGTATACTTGACAGCACCGAAAGAGTGCGGGAACTTGGAGTTACGGCCACTCCTGTATATTCTGTCGAAGCGGACGAAATGTCGGAGGAATTGAAAACAAATATAGTTGAGCAGATAACAACACTCTGCAGTTCCGGCATAATCCCCGATTTGACCATGTACGATATATATAATGACATAAGCTATTCGGAATATTACAATCTGTATACGGCCGAAAACACTCTGTCATTGATGTATATGTTCATAAACGGCGATGACTACAGCGGAGTTTTCCTTACCGATCCCGAAACCTACTGCATATACTGCTGTGAAATAGCTCTTTGGAGCAGCAATGCTGAAATGCCGGCCTTGAGCGATGACTATTTTGACAGCGTTGCCGAATATTATGCCGCCGATGAATTATCTGTTTATTATTTCGATTCCATGAACAATGCGGCATATTTCGAGCTGAAATTCGGCGAAAACAGCTCCACATTCGAGGTTTACTACGAAGATGATTTCTTCTTCTGCGGAATATCCTCCATATATCTTACGGTGGATGACTACAGGGACTATGTTCTCAGCTATGACGAACCGATATATGACAGCTCAGCGGTATATTAATT
>JAJQDF010000056.1 GCA_021202325.1 Clostridiales bacterium
AAATCTTTGATTTCCGCCTGCTATGGAAGCAAATACAAAAGTTCCAATAGAAACTTTTGCATTTGCAGTGGCTAATCGCTATGTATTGACGGTGTCGGAAATGAATTCCGGCACCGTTTGCAGTTTCCGTCAGCAAAATTGAGATTTGTACAAAATTCATAATTGCTGTTTCAGGTTACTAGTATGTATAACAGTCATCGCTCGAGGAATTCATTTCCGAGAGTGTCTATGCATAGGAAAAAGCCAAATGTAAAGGCGGATGTTTCGATGATTTTACGGAGCATCCGCCTTTACTGCCATAATAAAACGGAATCGCTCAAGATTCCGTTTTAGGCGCTCTGCGCCTTAACAAGATGAAATCGCAGATTTCATCTTAATGCTTTCAGCTTAAAGCGATTAGCTCGACATCGTGCTCCTCAGAATTATAAGTTACCGTATATGTTCCGTTCCGCAAGTCTGTAAATATCCATACTCCGCTTATATCCGTCTGCGTTTCTAGGGAAACACTCTCGCCGCTTACCGTTGTTCCGCTGAGCGTTACGGTAAGCATAACCGCCGGCCTGCCGCTTGTCATATAGATCGTGCCCGTTGCGTAATAAAGCTGTTCCTTTATCTCAAACGTAACCGAAACCTCGCCGGTGAAATTTCCTATTCCTGTGACCGTCACCGTCGCCGTCCCCGCATTTACGTTGTCGGCATATACAACCGTATAGTCCTCGTCCTTTGTAAGCGGCACCCCGTTTAATGTTATATCAATTTCCGGCGTCAGCGCTTCGCCGATATATTCCAGTGTGCCAATCGGCGTTATATCCGTTTCGTCAATATTTCTTTTAGTTATAACAAAGGCCGCTGTATAGGTTTCCGCACCGTTACTTATACTCAGCTCATATTTTCCGGCATCTTTGACTTTGCCGGCGGCTTCCCCGTCTTTAATTATATCGGCAATGGAATATTCGCTTGTTTCTCCCTCTCCGTCCGTCACAAAAAATCCCGATACCTCCGCAAAGCTGTATGCAAATCCTGCCGTCAAGAACTTTAGCTCTTTGGTTTCCAGCTTGTTTACGGCTTCTGCATAGCTTTCTATGCTTTCGTCCGTCAGGCTTCCGCCTTTGGCATTTATAGCCGTCTTCAAGGCTTCCTTGGCGTTTTCGATCCTCGCAATTTCTGTCTGTACACTCATCGCTCACACTCCTCAGATGGCCGCAAGGGCGGTTTCTATATCTCCGCTCAGACTGACCGTCCCAAGGCCGGAATGATAGCCCTCGGGAATTGTATAGCTCATTACCGTAAGCCCGTCTATGGAGGCCGAAACTGCGCCGTTATTCACCATTGTTCCGGCTGTTTCCGCTCCAGTTGAGTCCACAAATATTTTATTGGCCAGCACATCGGCGGATGATGCGCTTACATTGGCCACATCGGCATAGCTTTCCTGTATTGCTCCTACCGTAACAGAAGATAGTCCGTCATAGCCCTCATCCGGCAGTACGCTCTGCGCCGACTTTGTGGGCGTTATCGATTTTTCCTGGAGGTTTGGCGCATTATTAACGCTTACCGTCACCTTGGATATGACCTTTCCCGTTGTAGGCGTATATTCTCCGTTGGCTGTCAGTACCCTTTCCTCCGTATCTATGCTTACCGTTCCACCGCCGTTATGGTATCCGGCAGGAACCGTATAGCTGTTTTGCGAAGCCGTCAGCTTCTGACTTACCGCACCGTTGTCAGCTATTCCTTCAACTGCCGCAACACAGTCATCTAGATTTGCTGTAAGCTCGGCAATGCCCATGGCCGCCAGCTTTGTTCTCAAATTGTTCCTCAGTCCCTGTAATCTTGTTATTTGTTCTGATACGCTCATTTAACACTCTCCTTATATATTTTCCAGCAGTATTTCTATGTTTCCTATCTCCATATATACCACACCGCTTGTGACAGGCTTTGTATTGTCCTCTTCCACAGTCTGCGCCGTGTCCACCGACAGCGTTCCGTCCGTTCCTATTTTGAGATTTTCTCCGACCTTTACTAAACCCAATATCTCCTGGGATGCTATGGATTCAGGGAATGCCCCAATACTTATTTCGTCGCCGTCCGACATTACAAAAACTATTTCTCCGTCATCATTTAGTTTGACAGACAGCACCCCTCGGCCTATATAGCCGTACAGTGCGCCGGAAATACTCGGCTCAACGGCTGCCGAAACCTTGGCTTCTATTTTTCTTTCCACGGCCGCCACCTCATTCCACATTCATAACATTGTTTTTGACGACCGTTGTATTATATGTTCCGCCAAGCCGAATGTCGTAAAAGTATGTTCCTGCCTTAAACAGCGCTGTCACTTCGCTGTCAAATACAATATTTATGCTGTTGTCCTCTATCCCGGAGAACTCAAATGTTTTTATTTCCTCCAGCCTGTCGTTTTTGACTATAACCGTTACGGTGTCGGTCTCAGTCAGCGTTATTTCTTCTCCGTCGGAATCCTTAAGCTCCAGTTTAAACCCTGCCTCAAACTCGTCGCCCTCGTACCACTGGAGTATGCCATTTACTATTCTCGGACTCGGCAGAGCCGAATCTACTCTTATCATAGGTTTCGCCTCCTATCCTCTGTAGTTGAACAGATCCACAAGAACAGAGCTGAAGCCGGATGTATTTGTTTTGCCCGTACTTGCCACCGTTGTTTTTGCTGCAGGCGCCTTTCCGTATTTTCTTGCGTAGCTCAATACATCGCTTATTCCCGAGGCGGAATATCCGCTGCCGTTGAGCTTTTCGGCATACATGGCAAGGGAAGCCTCTCCGCCGTCCTCATAGGCTTTCAGCGCTCCGTCATATACCGATGTTGTGACGGACTTTCCGCTGCTTGATGACGAAGAGCCTGACGAAGAACTGCTTGACGATGAAGCCTGCTTCAATGCGTTCTGTTCCTTCTCATAGTCGAACTGGGCAGTTTTATAAGCCTGTTCCCACTCGTTGTTTTGCTGTTCAATGCTGTTCCAATAGTCGCTGCTTTCAAGCTTTGCCGCATCCTGGAGAAGGGACAGCTTATTATAGTAATCCTGCTGAACCCTATCGGCTTCATCCATATACTCACTGTATGCAAAGTCTCTTTCGCTCATCCAGTCGCTGATACTGTCTCTGTATTTCTCATAGTCGGCCTTATCCGCCTCGGAATACAGTGAATACAGCCTGTACAGCTCATCGCCCTCGGCCTCATATACGCTTCTGGCGTTTTCGTAAAGCTCCGGTATTTTGTGGTTCAGCTTCTGCTGATAGCTTTCGTATGCCGCCGAGCGCTCACTTTGGGCATATGTATTTGAATAGCCGCCGGTGAGAGCCGATGCCTGGCCGATTGTGTCCTCCATGGCCTGTTTCCCTGCATTCATATAGCTGTCCTTATATTGCTGGTACAAAACATCCGAGCTCAAATCGTATGAAAAGGCTTCTCTGTTTTCCAGTCTGTCAAGCAGACTCTCAATTTCTTTTTTATAGGCGCTCTCATATTCGCTAGGCTTGCTGTTTACAACACTTTCATATTTATCTTTGGACACGCTTGAGCTGTAATCGCTGTCATAGGCCTCGGCAATGCTCTTTTTTGTTTCGCTGCTCAGCGATGTACTTCCCGAATAGGGGCTGTTCACTCCAGCGTTGGCATATGTTCCGCTGTAGTTGTTTGTGGTTATGTTTGCATCGTACAGCGCCGATTGATAGCTGCCGTCGGCGTTTACCTTCAATATCTGATATGTACCGCCGCTTGTTACTACTCTGTCGCCCTCGCTCAGTCCGCTCTGCGCCTTTCCGTTGGACTGCACCTTATAATATCTGCCGGTTGCCCCCACATTCATAAGATCGCTTGCCACATCAATCACCTTCCTCCATATTTTTTCTGTATATTTCTTCTTCGTCCTTTGTCTGCTTTTCGGCCATTTCCTTTATCTGCATATAGTAGCCCCACATTATCATTTCTACGACAATTGGCGGCAGGCCGCTTTCATTTATGCACTCCTCCAATTTTTCCGAAAATTCCTTTATTGCCAAAGATGCCGGTTTATTCATACTGTTCCCTCCTTTACAGTCCGCAGGCATCGATAATGTCGCTCATGTAGTATCTTGAGCCGTTGAACCGCATTACAATGTCGTCCTCCTGAATGCTTATATACGATGATTTTGCGGATACATCCCTGTCGAAGTATGTCAAAAGCAGTTCGCCTGTTCCAAGCTCCACAGAACATTTCACTCCCGATTCGTCATATTCGTAATCCTCATTAAACTCCAGATTAATGGCATTGGCACGGAAATACAGCAGCTTTGTTTTACCGTTGCTCTCATCCAAAAGCCATGTCCTTGACGGATACAGCAGAAGGCTCCTCTCATGGTCAATGCTTTCCAAAAGCAGTCCCTTATAGGAATTCTGAAAGCTTTCAAGCTCGTATCCGAAAATGCCCTTTTCGGTATATTCCTCGCTTGTCGAGTCCCTGCCGAGAATACTCATTACTCCGTCAAACTTCATATTCCTCACAGACATTAATCCTGATGTTATCTTGCCTGCATCTATGCTTGTTATATTTGCGCTGTCAATTTTCAGCACACCGTCCTCAATTACACAGCCGCCTATTTCTCCCGAAGTTGCCGTTATATTTCCGCTTATGTCGGCCTCGTAGGCCTTAAGCGTTCCCGACGGAAAGTACATCATGCTGCCGCTGATGTAGGCTATCTTGTTTCCGCCGCTCCAAAATGCGATTTCATCGGCTGTTGTCGTTGTCAGCAGGTTCTGTCTGTCCAGAACTGTTTCCCCGTTTGCCTCTATAGTCGTAGACAAATTGCCAACTCCGACGCCGTAAATAGGTGCGCCGTTATCATCATAGTACAAAAGTCCGGTTTTTATATACTGCTCGCTTTCTGTAGAAAAATCTCCGAAATCGCTCCTTATTCCCGAAGTATATCTGAAAAGCTGAGTTATTCCGGCGGAATTTGCGCTAATCTCGTTTTCCAGCTGTTCCGTCAGCTCTCCGAAATCCGATGAAGCCGAATATTCACTTTTTAACAGCTTCCTGAATTCCTCGCAGTTTCCGACAGCATAGTCCGCAGTCTTTATTATAAGGGATCTAATATTGTTGTATGAGGCCAGTGCCGTCTGATTTTCTTCGCTATCACTGTCGGTGCTTACCGCCCGGCTTATTTCCTCCAGTATTCCTTCCGCATTCATGTCCTTAAGGCCTATATTCAGTGCTTCCACCGTCTGAAATACATAGCTTCTGAGCTTATTCAGCTGTTCCTGCTCATTGCCGGTTATGGCCGGAGGGGAGCTGAGATTAATCACGCTCATATGTCGCTCCCCCTCTCAAGCACCGAAGAAAAGGAACAAAGCTTAAATTCTCCTTTTCCCGTCAGCCTTATTTTAAGATGGTCGCACCTTCTCGGTATAACCGGCAGAGTAAATGTTCTGTTTAAGCCTCGGCCTTTTATCACGCCCCGTTTTTCCCAAATGCCGTTGGAGTCGTACTGTATCCATACTTCGGCATAGCCTTCTTCCCCAATGCTCATCCTCAGCTTAAATCGTGACAGATATTTCTTCTCGGCATATTCATAGCCTATGTTTCCGCTTTCGACCGTCCAGCAGAAATCCTCTTCCTGCTCTCCCTCGCTTCCTCTTACGGTAATCAGCCTATTGCTGTCCTCATCTATGTAATACAGCTCACCGCCGTTTCCTGCAAAATGCATAATATGGGAGCTGTCCTCACAAACCCAAAGGCCTTTTTTCAGGTCATACACAAACAGGTTCCATTCCCCGTCCGAATTCTCCATAGAAACATAGTATTTTCCGCCCAGCGCTCCGCCGGCGGCATTATAATACATATCACCGCCCAGTTTATCCGAAACCGATGCCGCCTGTGTTCCGTCAAATATGTTTATTCCCGTCGGCGACTTATACAAAAGATAGTCGTTCACAATGGCGAAGGATCTGTCGGAGCCCTTTTGGACTCCGTCTATGGCGCTGACCGCTATCTGATGGGCTCCACTTGAAGAAACATATACCTTGTGAACATAGTTTTCCTTGAAAAACAGCGGATACCCCAAATATGTTACCGCACCTGTCCACGCACCGTCGCTGCCGCAGGAAGCTCTGTATGAATCCGTTGATATTCCCTGGTAGGCTTCCCAGTTCTTAAAGTCGCCCAGCTTGCAGCAGAATATCTCATTTACCGTTCTGCCGTCCTCGATGCCGTAGTAACAGCCCCAAAGTCTGTTTTGGCATTCGGTGACAAAGTCCATTTTCGGCACCTTTCTATTTACGCTTACCTCTCCGTCACTTTCAGCATTTTGGGTATATACGCTGTCTATTATTCCGGTTATGACGATGTAGTTATCGCCTCTCTCCCTCACAATCACCGTGCCGTTGAGGGAATCTATCTGCTCAGACAGCGCCTCATCGCTTCCTGTGTATGCACATCCTGCAAGCCTTACTCCGTCGCCCTTAAGCACGTTTTGGCCTATCCCCGGCGCCTCTATCTTCACATATGTTGTTGCCATCTCTGTCCACATAGACATTGATTTTGAATACTGCTTAAGCACATGCACATCCCCGGATGTATCTATCCAAAGGTCACCGTTTTCGGGGCTTTCGGGCTCGTCATCGGATACTGTCGGTGTATCATAGTCTGTTCCGTCGCCTTTACAGAGCGTATATACTACACTTTGTCCGGCAGGTATTTCCCAGCTCATTTCCATTGAACCGAAATCCGTCATATCGGCCGTATTCAGATACAGGTTGTCGGGAAATATGCAAAGATAGGCTCCCATGCTGACAAATTTTTTAGGGCAGTTGGCACTCAGAGTGGAGAGTACAATTCCCTCCACCCTTTCACCGTTGTAATACAGATCCGCTCCGTCGGCATAAACAAGGCTGTCCTTCATGGCAAGTCCGCTCGGTGAATTAAGCTCCGTCACCATTCCCCTTCTTTCTCTTGAAGAAAGTGCGGGATAGCTGTCCATTGTCACATTTTCCGTAAACGAAAACTCGCCGTCCGAAGTTATAACATTTTTGTTTATTCCCAAAAATCTGTCCGTCACCCTGTTGTAGACAGCCGTTTCATTCAATGTCGGATAAAGCATATTACCACCTCCTAGTATTTAAAGGCCGCCTCGCCTAAGCTTTTATGCTCTCTGTTGTACCAATCGTAAAAGTTGGTGTATACGCTGTTGAAAAGCAGGCAGTCGTTGTTGTACTTGCTGTATTCCTCATTATTTAAGTCTATCTGCCTTTTTATGCCGTGCACATACAGCTCATCATAGGGATTCGGAGACAAAAGTACAGTAGTTTCAATGTCCGTGCATTCGTCATATCCTTCGCACTGGCCTCCGCCCTCAT
>JAJQDF010000248.1 GCA_021202325.1 Clostridiales bacterium
TCTTTTAAATTTTTTAACGTTTGAAAACCTTGAGGCTCTGCCTCAAACTCCGCCAGGGATAGCATCCCTGGACTTGCATCTGAAAAGCTACGCTTTTCTATTACCCTAAATTCAAGGTTATCAAAGTTTAAATTATAAAGGTCAAGGAAAATGCAGTTTTCCGATAGGTGTATATAGACGCAGTCTATGTTAGTGTTTGAGGGTGAAACCCTCAAGGTTTTCCCTACATTTTTACTTAATTTTTTTGAAATTTCCTGTTGCCCTTTTCTTTCCTTTATGCTACAATGTTATTTGTTACTTTAATCGGAATAATAGGAGGTATATATAAATGTTATCCACAGTTTTAACTGTTATATTAGCAGTAATAGGCGTAATTTTATGCATAGTTGTTCTTCTTCAGTCTGACCGTGCTGCTGGTCTTGGTGCTATCAGTGCCAATGCAAACTCCGGCGACTCTTATTGGAGCAAAAATAAAGGCAGCTCTATGGAAGGCAGCCTTGCAAGACTTACTAAGATTCTCGGTGCAGCTTTTATGATTCTTGCACTTGTTATCAGCTTTTTATAATTTGACTTTAATCCGGCGTAACTGCCGGATTTTTTCTTTACAAAAAGCACGCATTTTTATTGCATGTTTTTTTCATAACAAAAGAGCTCCGGTTTAATCCGAAGCTCTTTTGTATTTCGTTAGTTAAATTACTTAAGAGTAACCTTAGCGCCAACTTCTTCAAGTTTAGCTTTGATAGCCTCTGCATCTTCCTTAGAAGCGCCTTCCTTAACAACCTTGGGAGCTCCGTCAACAAGCTCTTTAGCTTCTTTAAGTCCAAGACCTGTTACTTCTCTAACTACCTTGATAACTTTGATCTTTTCTGAACCGATTTCTGAAAGTTCAACGTCGAACTCTGTCTTTTCTTCCTCAGCTGCTGCTCCGCCAGCTGCTACTACTGCAATACCGGCTGCTGCTGATACACCATATTTTTCTTCTGCTGCCTTAACGAGATCGTTAAGTTCGATAACTGTAAGTTCATCAATAGCTGCAAGGATTTCTTCGATTGTTAATTTTGCCATTTTATAGCACCTCCGATAATATTTTAAAACGATTAGTTAAATTCTTATTCAGCTGCTGCTTCTGCGCCTTCGCCTTTCTTTTCCGCAACCTGAGAAATAACTCTTGCGAAAGAAGAAATGGGGCTCTTGAAGCTGCCAAGTAATTTCGAGATAAGTACCTCTCTTGAAGGGATGTCAGCGATAGCCTTAATTCCCTCTGCGTCATAAACGATACCTTCTACAACGCCTGCCTTGAATTCAAGATTCTTAGCTGTTTCTGAAACCTTTTTGATGATGCTTGCACCCTTTGTAGCCTCATCGTATGAGAATACGACTGCTGTGGGACCTTCAAGGAAATCTGCAAGACCTTCATACTGAGTATCTTTGATAGCGAAGTTGATCATTGTGTTTTTGTAAACTTTGTAATCAACGCCTGCTTCTCTAAGCTGTTTTCTTAAGTCTGTATCTTCAGCTACTGTAAGACCTCTTGCGTCTACAAGCACGATAGATACCGCCTTGTCAAGTTTTTCTTTAATTTCGTTAACAACGGCCTGCTTTGCTTCAATCTTTGCCATTATAACACCTCCTTATGAAAAATAGTCAGTTGGTAAAGACTATCCGTGTATTTCACGGATAACGAAACGGTAAACGCCTCGTTAAATTGCCCGGTGTCCGCCAAAAAGATGGCGAGCAAAGTCTCATATAAAGAAAAGCCCCTTAATCTTTGCAGACAAGGGGCCTAAGTGCTCTTGATATAAGTCTCCTCGGCTGGCAGGACTTTCGTCCTTTACGCTTTCGCACCTGCTGTCTGCGGCAATATTCAACTGTTTAATTATATATCAAAAACTATCCTTTGTCAACAATTACTCTGTAATTTTTGCAGGATTGATTTTGATTCCAGGGCCCATAGTTGAAGAAATAACTACGCTCTTAAGATACTGGCCCTTGGCTGTTGCCGGTTTAGCTTTAATAATAGCACTCATAAGAGTCTGGAAGTTTTCGAGTAACTTTTCTGAACCGAATGAAACCTTGCCTACCGGAACATGAATAATGTTTGTTTTGTCAAGACGATATTCGATCTTACCTGCTTTAATGTCTTTGATGGCCTTAGCAACATCCATTGTTACTGTACCGGCCTTAGGGTTAGGCATTAATCCTTTAGGTCCGAGAATACGTCCGAGACGTCCAACAACGCCCATCATATCGGGTGTTGCTACAGCAACGTCAAATCCGAACCAGTTCTCGCCCTGGATTTTAGGGATAAGATCCTCAGCTCCGACAAAATCTGCTCCGGCTGCTAAAGCTTCCTCAGCTTTATCACCTTTAGCAAATACTAAAACACGAACTGTTTTACCTGTACCGTGGGGAAGAACAACGGCACCACGAACCTGCTGATCAGCATGTCTGCTGTCAACACCCAAACGAATGTGAGCTTCAACTGTCTCATCAAATTTTGCTACTGAAGTTTCCTGTACAAGCTTGATAGCCTCTTCTGTATCATAAAGCACGCCTTTTTCGATAAGCTTTGCTTTTTCTGTATATTTCTTTCCTCTTTTCATTACTGTACCCTCCTTATTCCTCTACAACAATACCCATGCTTCTTGCTGTACCGCAGATCATGCTGTATGCGGAATCAAGGTTAGCAGCGTTAAGATCGGGCATTTTCATTTCCGCGATTTTCATAACTTCGTCTTTGGAAATCTTAGCTACTTTAGTTTTGTTGGGTACACCTGAACCGGACTCAATCTTGCAAGCCTTCTTAAGAAGTACGGCTGCAGGGGGAGTCTTTGTAACGAATGTGAAGCTTCTGTCCTGATATACAGTAATAACAACAGGGATGATAAGACCTGCCTGTGAAGCTGTTCTCTCATTGAACTCCTTGCAGAAGCCCATAATATTTACACCGTGCTGACCGAGAGCGGGGCCAACCGGGGGAGCCGGCGTAGCTTTCGCTGCCGGAATCTGTAATTTAATATAACCTGTTACTTTTTTTGCCATTTCGGCACCTCCTATAAATGTGGTAATTAACGGGATAGTTTAACAATCCCACGCTTGAAGGAAAAATACAAAACGCTTTAAAAACGAAAAAATTACATCTTAATAATCTGATTATATTCAAATTCGACCGGCGTTTCACGACCGAATATGGAAAGAATGACTGTAGCCGTCTTTTTCTGCTCATTAATATCTTTGATTTTACCTACGGAATCTGCGAAAGCTCCAAAGGCTACCTTTACTGTGTCGCCTACTTCCATGTCGAAATCTTCCACAACAGTATCAATGCCCATCATTCTTACTTCCTCGGGAGTAAGGGGTACAGGCTTGCTTTCAGGGCCAACGAAGCTTGTAACACCTCTTGTGTTCCTTACTACATACCATGTGTCCTCGTTCATGAACATTTTGATAAGAACATAGCCGGGGAAGATTTTTCTCTGAACAGTCTTTTTCTGGCCGTTCTTAACCTCAACTACCTCTTCGACAGGAACGCTTACCTCATGGATTTGATCCTGCATGCCTCGGTTTTCGACAAGTTTTTCAATATTGGCTTTTACCTTGTTCTCATAGCCTGAATAGGTATGAACAACGTACCATCTGCTTTCGGATTCAGAGGATTTGCTGATTTCTTCTGACATAGCAACCATCCTTCTTCAATCATGCCAAAAGGCCGATAAATAAATTCAAAACTGTCGTATATACAGTGTCCATTCCGAAAATAATCGCGCCGACAAGTAATGATGTTATAATAACCGTAATCGTGTTCTTTCTTATAGTCTCACGGTTGGGCCATATAATCTTTTTAGCTTCCGCTCTGCAGTCGGCCAGTTTCTGAGAAAGTCCGGGCTTATCGCTCTTTTTGGAACTCTTCTTAGGAGCGGATTTCTTAGTTTCGTTTTTTACATTTGGGTTTGTGGTTTTAAGTTCTTCTTCCATCAGTGTCACTCCCTTCGGATTTTATTTGGTTTCTCTATGGAGTGTGTGTGTTTTGCAGAATTTGCAGTACTTTTTCATTTCCATTCTGTCGGGCATAGTTTTCTTGTCCTTTGTAGTACTGTAGTTTCTCTGTTTGCACTCTGTACAAGCTAAGGTAATTCTTGTTCTCACAACTTCCACCTCCTGTTATTTAATTAAAGTTGCATGCCTGCTTCGCAGGAATAACCATATATGAAAGTCCGATTGACCATGCATTCCGGGACTTTCACAGCGATAGGCATACCAATGCCAATCATATCGATGTTAGCACAGTAAAAAGCCTTTGTCAATAACAAACTTTTTATTGTTCGCCATTTTTTTCGAGTACGGCCTTAAGCGCCTTTGCCAGCTGGTCGGGACAGCTTGTAGGCTTCATTCCGCATCTTATTCCTTCCAGCTTCTCTATAACGTCCTCTATTTTCATTCCTTCAACAAGCTTGCCTATTCCTTTAAGATTGCCGTTGCAGCCGCCTGTGTATTTAACATCCGATAATATTCCATCCTCAACCGAAAACTCGATAAGCTTTGAGCATGTTCCCTTTGTTTGATACTGGTATCTCATATTATATCCTCCTTCATTTGCAATATATGTACATTTAGATTTATTTCTTCGGTATCTATGAGCATATCACATAAATCGTATGTTAGCAAGAAAAATGTTGACACAGCTGTTCCTTCTACATTATAATATGCCTTACGAAATGCAAATCATTTGCATTTGTGGTGCTCTGCATCCCTTTATAATATGGAAGTGATTCATATGAATATGTTTAAAAAAATTAAATATGCCTGTGCGGCAGTTCTGCCTATGTTCCTAGCAGCTTGCTCTTCGTCATATCAGGATGACAGCAGCATAAAGGCTGTGGCTTCATTCTATCCCATGTATATAATTGCCGAAAATGTTATAGGCGATATAGCGGGCATAAGTCTTGAAAACATGGCTCAGCCCCAAACAGGCTGTCTCCATGACTATCAGCTTACCAGCGGCGACATGCGGAAGTTGGATGCCGCCGATCTTTTCATTATTAACGGTGGAGGCATGGAAAGCTTTTTGGATAATGCCCTTTCGCTTTTTCCGGAAATGAATATAATCGATACATCGGACGGCACCGTTCAGCTCGAGGAAGAAGAAGCCCACGACCATGGTAATGATGACGGCCATGAAATAAATCCCCACTTTTGGCTTTATCCCGAAAATGCCGCCGTTCAGGCTCAAAACATATGCGATGCCCTAAGCGAAATTTATCCCGAAGGCGCCGATGAATTCCAGGCCAACACAGATAAATTCATTGAAGATATATCTAATGTCGAAACCTTTGACGGAGACGGCGTAAAGGCGTGCATATTCAATGAGGCCTTTGAATATCTGTCGCTGTCCTATGGTCTGGACGTAAGGCTTTGTATTGAAATGGATGAAAATGAAACTCCGTCAGCCAAGGAGCTGGCCGAAATAATAGATGCGGTAAACGATGAAGAAATATCCCTGCTTATTGCTGCCGATGATGCCTCCAAGGCAATCGCCGACACCATAGCAAGGGAAACCGATGCCGAAGTAATTGTACTGGATCCGGTTTTAACCGGCGATTATTCACCGTCAAGATATGTTGAGGCGCTGAACAGCAACGCCCGCATACTTAAAGGAAGTGTTGATAAATGAGCGCACATAACAACTGCGGTCTATGCAAAGTTAATATAGAAAATCTTTCGGTATATGACGGACAGGAAACCATTATTAATAATGTAAATATGGAATTCCACTGCGGTGAGCTGACCGCACTCATAGGAAAAAACGGCTCCGGAAAAACCACCCTTATAAAAGCTATTCTTGGCGAAAGGCCTCATACCGGCAGCATAACCTATTTGGATCATGAGGATGGAAAAATAAAGAAGCTGACCACAGGCTATGTTCCACAGCAGCTTGCCTTTGACAAAAGCACCCCGGTCTCTGTGCTGGACTTTGTTGCTTCTTCGGTTTCGAAGCACCCGGTTTGGATGGGACACAAAAAGGCACTTCGTTCTTCCATACAGTCCCGCCTAGATGATTTCAGCGTCGGTCATGTAATAGACCGAAAGCTAGGCGACCTTTCCGGCGGCGAACTCCAGAGGGTACTTCTTGCCATGGCCATAGAGCCTCTGCCGGATCTGCTTATACTGGACGAGCCTGTTTCAGGAATTGATGTCAACGGCTTGGATATGTTCTACAAAAAGGTTTCCGAGCTTAGAAATAAATACCACATAGCCATACTCCTTGTTTCCCACGACCTGAGCCTTATAAAAAGCTATGCCGACAGAATTGTCCTCATGGACAGAACTGTAATAGCCCAGGGCACTCCCGATGAGGTATATAAAACCAAAGAGTTTAATGAAATATTCGGCTATGCATTGAAGGAGGCAGACGTCAGTGGAAATAATATATAGTATAATGGAAGCTATTCTGCCCTTCGATTTCATAAGATTTGACTTTATGAAAAACGCTTTACTGGCTGTGCTTCTTGTAACGCCGCTTTTCGGAATGCTTGGCACAATGGCTGTAAACAACAAAATGGCCTTTTTCTCCGATGCATTGGGGCACAGCGCACTGACCGTCATAGCCCTTGGTGTACTTCTCGGCGCCGGCGAGCCCATAATATGTATGCTTGCCTTCGGAGTATTATTCGGCCTCGCCATAAGAAAGGTAAAAAGCAGCTCAAATGCCTCGTCGGACACCGTCATAAGCGTATTTTCTTCGGCGTCCATGGCACTTGGTATAGTGATATTATCAAAGAGCGGAGGCTTCGCAAAATATTCCTCATATCTTATCGGCGACATACTCACGGTTTCTCCGTCATATATAGGCGTATTGGCTGTTGTTCTTATTGCGGCCTATGTAGTTTGGTATTTCATATATAATGACCTGCTTCTGCTCAGCATAAATCCTTCGCTGTCAGCCAGCCGAGACGTAAGAAACGCCTCTACGGAAAACGTATTTGTTATAATGGTGGCCATTGCCGTTATGCTTTCCATAAAGCAGATAGGCATACTTACCATAAATTCTCTGCTCATACTTCCGGCAGCATCGGCAAGGAATATTGCAAAAAATTCTAATCAGTACCACGTCATGTCAACAATTATCGCCTTGCTCTGCGGAATAATCGGACTGATAATATCCTTCTATGCGGACACTGCCGCCGGCGCAACAATGGTGCTTTTGGCCGCTGTCGTATATTTTGCAACATATCTTTTATCCAAAAAATAATTTAACCCAATATTTTAGGGCGGCCGTTTGGCCGCCCTTTTCTTGCACTCTTTATGAT
>JAJQDF010000141.1 GCA_021202325.1 Clostridiales bacterium
TCTCAAATGTATCTATTATTATTTTTTTGCCATAGGCTGTAGCCTCAATAAGCGCACGGTACATTTCCTCGGGCTTTGTCAAAAGTGTCATGCCAAGCATAACTCCGGTAAGGTCAACATCCACAAGGCATGACCTGTTGCCGTTCCGCCAGTCCAGCGCCAAAAGACCGCTCTCGCCCGGTTTAAGCTTTGATGCCTTTTCGGTGAGATACTGGTGTACATTCATACCATTTTCTTCCGCCGCTTTTTTATATTCTTCCGGAACACAGTTTCTTACGAACCAGTCAAAATGGTCGCCAACACAGGACTGTCCGGCCTCATAACCAAAGTATCCCGGCATAACTCCGTCCTCTACCACTCCGCACATTCCGGGAACTATTTTTTCTTCATCTCCAAGAAGTATGTCGCAGGTTGAAGTGCCTATAATCATAAGCATCTTTCCCGGGCCGGTAATACCAACCCCCGGCAGGGATACCTGGGCATCCAAGTTTGCCACATCCACGGCTGTTCCCTCGTTAAGACCGATTCTCTCGGCTATTTCCGCAGTGAGGGTTCCGGCCTTTTCTCCTACAGGCTTAATTTCGCCTTTAAACTTATCTGTTACATTTTCCAGCCTATCATCCAATGACTTGAAAAATTCCTTGGAGGGATAGCCGTCCTTCTTATTCCAAATGGCCTTATATCCGGCGGTACAGCTGTTCCTAACCCAATTGCCTGTCATGGACATAATAACCCAGTCTGCCGCCTCCATAAAGGCATAGGCATCCTCATATATTTCGGGAGCTTCGTCCAGTATCTGCATGATTTTAGGCAGCATCCACTCCGACGATATTTTTCCGCCGTATCTCTTTAGAAAGGCCTCGCCTCTTTCCTCGGCCTTCGCATTGAGTCTGTTTGCCTGCTCCTGCGCCGCATGGTGCTTCCAGAGCTTTATCCAGCTATGGGGATTTCCGGCATACTCCTCCTTTAAGCAAAGGGGTGTTCCGTTTTCGTCCAGCGGCATCATTGTGCATGCCGTAAAATCAATTCCAATTCCTACAACCGAATCCTTTGATATTCCGGATTTTTTAAGCACAGCCGGAATGGTCTCCTCCAGTACCTCAATATAGTCGTTGGGGTGCTGAAGCGACCAGTCAATACCAAGGGCAATTCCGTCGGGCAGTTTTTCTTCCATTACAGCATGGGTATATTCCTTAACGGCAGAAGTAATAACCTCGCCGTTTTCAATATCGACAAGTACGCTTCTTCCGGAAAGGGTTCCGAAGTCAACGCCTATTGTATAACGCTTCATATCCGCCCCTCCTTATTTATAGGCCACCGAGTTCCAGCGAAGCTCATTTTTAAGACTGCGAATTGTTGTATCATTGTTGATGTATACAGTCTCAATTCCCATTTCGTCAGCCCAGTCGCCAAGCTGTTCGGCAGTGAGGTCATATGTGAATGCTGTATGATGGGCGCCTCCGGCAAGAATCCATGCTTCTGCACCTGTTATAAGGTTGGGCTCAGGTCTCCAGAATGCGCTTGCCACAGGAAGCTTCGGCATGGGTTTTTCAAGGGGCAGACAATTGACATCGTTTATAATAAGTCTGAATCGGGTGCCAAGGTCAACCAATGATGTGGCAATACCGTGCTCCTCTTTGGCAGTAAATACAAGTCTGGCCGGATCTTCTCTGTTGCCCATTGAAAGCGGACAAACCTTTATGGCAGGCTTAGCCGATGCTATGGAAGGGCAAACCTCCAGCATATGCGCCTGAAGTATTCCATCCTTTCCGGGAACAAGGCTATATGTGTAGTCCTCCATGAATGAAGTTCCCATTGCTCCCTCTTTTCCGGCAGTCATAAGCTTCATAAGGCGAACCATAGCCGCAGTTTTCCAGTCGCCCTCTGCTCCGAAGCCATAGCCCTTTTCCATAAGGCGCTGTATGGCAAGGCCGGGAAGCTGTTTAAGTCCTGCCAGCATTCCAAAGTGGGTAACTATTGCCTGATAATTAAGTTCTGTCAGAAAGTTCTCAAATCCAATCTCTATTCTGGCCTGCTCCTTTACATGCTCTCTGAACTCCTTTTCGTCACGGCCTTCAAGCAGAATGTCATAATCTCTATAGTACTGGTCTGTCAGTTCTTCGGCATCGCTGTCCTTAACCTGATATACATATTCGGCAATATCCGTAACATTATAAGCATCAATCTGCCAGCCGAATTTAAGCTGAGCCTCTACCTTATCGCCCTCTGTTACAGCAACGTCACGCATGTTGTCCGCAACTCTTACAACTCTAATATGACTGCTTTCGATTACGCCGACTGCCGTTCTCATCCATTCACCTATACGCTTTTGGGTTTCAGCATCTGACCAGTGACCGGCTATGACCTTTCTGTTCTTTCCCATTCTCGTTACCATATGGCCAAACTCTCTGTCGCCGTGGGCAGACTGATTTGTATTCATGTAGTCCATATCAATGGTATCATATGGAATGTCCTGATAAAACTGTGTATGCAGATGTAGAAGCGGCTTGCGGAGCTCCTTAAGTCCCAGTATCCAGCTTTTTGCCGGTGAAAATGTATACATCCATGTGATAACGCCTGCGCATGTGTCATCCATGTTAGCATCGTTCATTGCTTTTCTAATACTGGCCGAATCAATAAGAGTCGGCTTAAGAACTATCTCATAGGGCATAACTCCGCTTTTATTGAAATTTTCAACAATCACAGCCGAATGCTCTGCCACCTCTCTAAGGCAATCGTCGCCGTAAAGATCCTGTGAACCCGGCATAAACCAAAATTTGTATTCCTTGCTTAACTTCATTTTAATGGCCTCCCCCATATTGTGTTTAGATTCTATCCGTTGTTCTTCTTACGATAAGTGACGTGTCAAGTATATCATTTTGGGGCGTGCCGCCGTTCATGAGCTTCAAAAGAAGCTCCGCAGCATGCCTGCCAACTTCCTCCTTGGGATGGGTAACGGTTGTTATGCCTATCTCCTCCGCTATTGATGAATCATCAAAGCCTGTAACTGAAACAGCTTCCGGCACTGATAGTCCCATACTGTTTATTTCCTTTATTACAGTAGTGGCTATCTGGTCATTGTAGCACATTACAGCTGTTATTTTTCCGGTCTCAAGAAGCTTTCGTATCTCTGTTCTGGGTTTAACCTTTTTATCCTCTGTGTGGTACCATATTACAAGCTCCGGATCATATTCAATTCCGTTTTCCCTCAGACCTCTGGCAAACCCCTTATGCCTTTCTCCCCCTTGGGAATCGTCCGCCTTGAATATTCCGGCAATTTTTCTGTGGCCAAGCTCGGCCAAATATTTTGTAACATTATATGCTCCGGCCTCGTCATTCATAAGCACGTGGGCTTTGTCCTCCATCTGCGAATAACGGCCGTGTATGAAAACATAGGGTATTCCGGCATTATCAAGCTTTTCGTAGAGCTCTAGATTTCGGCAGAAAATCTGGCTTTTGCTCGGCTCTATTATCAACCCGTCAACACCTATGTTAATTATATCCTCCAGGCAGGTTCTCTCAACGCAAATGCTGTTTTTGGTATTTTTAAGTATTATGTTATAGCCGTTTTTTGTCATAACATCGTATATGCCGTTAATTACGCTGGGGAAAATATAGTCCGAAATATAGGTGGTAACGACAGCAACGGTATTGGTTTTGACCTTGGCCTTTTCCTTGATAGTACAGAACGTGCCCCTGCCATGCTCCGCTGTCACAAGTCCTTCTATTTCCAATATTGAAAGTGCCTTTCTGACCGTATGTCTGCTTATTCCGTACATAGCCGAAAGTGTGTTTTCAGAAGGAAGCTTGTCTCCGTTCTTAATTCTGCCTTCATTTATGTCATTTTTTATTGCATCAACGAGCATTCCATATTTTGGCTTGTTATTTTTATCCAAAATACCACCTTCTTCACATTCGATATTAATAACATTATACAACTTGTATAGACATATATACAAGTTGTTTTTATATAAAAAGACTGTACACAATTTTAGTGCACAGTCCTGTATTTATCTTTGCTTTTTATGAACATTTCTTATTGTTTTCTTTTTGTGCTCTGTCTTTTGTTTTGGTTCGGCCTTGCCCTTAGTAACCTGTTTGCTTGATTTAGAGCTGCTGCCCCTTTGACTGCTTGTATTTTTCGGTCTTTCCGGTCTAATGAGGCAGTGAGGATCAAAGCCAATGAGATCCTGCCGTCCGGCCTTTATAAGTGCCTCCTTGACCAAATCATAGTTGTCCGGATTTCTATATTGCATGAGAGCCCTCTGCATGGCCTTTTCATGGGGATTTTTAGGAACATATACCTTCTTCCCGGTTCTGGGATCCATCTCCGTATAGTACATACAAGTCGAAAGCGTTCCCGGTGTTGGGTAAAAATCCTGCACCTGCTCCGGCATATGACCAATGTCCCTAAGATATTCGGCCAACTCAATGGCAGCAGAAAGGTCGCTTCCCGGATGACTGGACATAAGATAAGGCACACAGTATTGCTCTAAGCCGTACTTTTTATTTATTTCGTCAAACCTTTTTACAAATTTGTCGTAGACCTCTCTACTGGGCTTTCCCATCTTATCCAAAACCCTATCGGATACATGCTCCGGCGCAACTCTCAGCTGTCCGCTTATATGGTATTTGCAAAGCTCATTGAAAAAGCTCTCATCCTTATCGTATACCAAATAGTCATAACGTATTCCCGAACGTATGAATACCTTCTTTACCTTCGGCAAAGCTCTGAGCTTTCTGAGAATACGTAAATATTTTTTGTGATCAACAACAAGGTTGGGACATTTTTCAGGGAAAAGGCACTGCCTGTCCCGGCAGGCTCCGGCCTTAAGCTGTTTATCACAGGCAGGCCGCATGAAATTGGCAGTAGGGCCGCCCAAGTCATGAATATAGCCCTTGAAGTCCTTTTCTTCGGTCATTAGCTTAGCCTCATTGATGAGAGATTCATCACTCCTTGATGTAACCACTCTACCCTGATGGAACACAATAGCGCAGAAATTACAGTTGCCGAAACAGCCTCTGTTGGCCGATAAGCTGAATTTTATTTCTTCGATTGCAGGCACACCTCCGGCCTTTTCGTACATCGGGTGGTATGTCCTCATGTACGGCAGTGCATATACCGCATCCAGCTCATCCTGGGACAGCGGCGGAGACGGCGGATTCTGCACAACAATACCCTCTTTGTATTCCTCTGCTAATGTCTTGCCGGTCACTGAGTCGGTATTTCTGTACTGGTGCATAAAGCTTTCGCAGTATTTATTTTTATCCGAAGCTGTCTCCTCATAGGTCGGAAGCCATATGCAGTCGCCTATTCTTTCTCTGTCCCTTGTTTTATAGACCGTGCCCCTTAAAAATGTTATCTCGCTCAACGGCAGTCCGCTGTCCAATGCATCGGCCAGTTCCACAATCTGATGCTCACCCATACCGTAAAGAAGCAGGTCTGCACCGGAGTCCAACAATATTGAACGTCTCACCTTATTATCCCAGTAATCATAGTGGGAAAGTCTGCGGAGGCTTGCCTCTATGCCGCCGATAACAATATTGGCGTTTTTGTAGGCCTCTCTAATTTTATTGCAGTATACAATAGTTGCTCTATCAGGCCTCAGGCCGCCCTGTCCTCCCGGAGAATAGGCATCCTTCGACCTTCTTTTCTTGGCCACAGTATAGTGGTTTACCATGGAATCGATATTTCCGGCACCGACCAAAAAAGCAAGCCTCGGCTCCCCAAAGCGCATAAAATCTTCGGTACTGCGCCAATTGGGCTGGGCTATCATACAGACCTTATAGCCATGGCTTTCAAGCACACGGCAAATGATAGCCGCTCCGAATGACGAATGATCCACATAGGCATCACCGCATATATATACAAAATCAGGCTTGTCCCAGCCCCTTTGTTCCATTTCTTCTCTTGTTACAGGCAAAAACGGCATATTATCCCTCTTATTCCCATTTCCATCCGGCCAGATATTTGTTCTTCAGCCTTCCCCTTTGGCTCTTTGCCCAGCCCAGCGGAAGTCCGTCAAATGTAACAAGCACCCAGCCGTCTTTATCCAATTCTGTCTCCAGTGTTTCTCCCTTTAAATATTTAACCGCCGTATCGTAGGAATGGAGACTTTCGACAAGCTTTACATTTTCCTTCTTCAAGCCCATGGCAAAGGCCTGAGAAGGCTCAAATCTCTTTTTCTTAATGTCTCCCAAATACCAGCCGTTTCTGACAACCCTCAGACCATTAAAGGACGGCAAGCCCTTAGGCAGATGATACAGCTTTTCACCGTAGGTTTCAAAATCGCCGGAAAGCTCAAGTCCGATTATATTCTCAGCCATAAATTCTTCGAAATACTCAAATCCGTCTATTTTGTTCCCTTCGTGGCCGTCATAATCCATTCTGTCCCTACCGGCGGTTTTTCTCATCTTTGTGACAAAATGTCCTTCGCCGGCAGTTTTATGCGGCCAAAGTCTGCCGCATTTGGCAAATTTACTGTCGCCGCTGACTGTCCACTCGGGGCGGCCTCTATCCAAGCCAAGCTCGGCAGGTATGCCGCAAAGCTCAAACTCAGGGTATCTATCCAAAAAGGCCTCTATCTGCCTTTCATTCTCATCGGGATTGAACGTACATGTCGAATATATTATGTATCCGCCGGAACATACCACATCGGCACAGGCATCCAATATCTCCCTCTGCGTCGATACGCAGAAATCCTGCATACTCTTTCCCCAGGCCTTTATTACATCCGGCTCCTTCCTGAACATTCCCTCGCCGCTGCAGGGCGCATCGATAATCACCTTATCGAAAAACGACGGAAACCTTCCGGCAATTTTATCCGGCGACTCATTAAGCACAACGGCATTCCTCAGGCCGAAAAGCTCCACATTCTTAAGCAGTGCTTTTGTTCTGGATGTACTTATGTCGTTGGTTACAAGTATACCCTCGCCCTTCATCCTCGCTCCGACCTGGGTGCTTTTCCCTCCCGGAGCGGCGCATATATCAAGTACCCTCTCGCCCGGTTTAACATCCGCCACAGCTCCTGTGGACATGGCGCTTGGCTCCTGCAAATAATACAGTCCGGCATGATAATATGGGCTTTTTGACGGGCGCACATCGGCTCCGTTATAGTAAAAGCCCTCTTTGCACCATTTCACCGGCGAAAGCTCATACAAATTTTTATTGTTAAAATCATCAATATCCATTTTCAGCGTATTGACACGCATTCCGTAAAGCCTTTCATCGCCGAAGGACGAAATATAGCTGTCAAACTCGTCCCCAAGCAGTTCTTTCATT
>JAJQDF010000259.1 GCA_021202325.1 Clostridiales bacterium
CTTTACAGTAATATCCTATTTACATATAAGTTTTTATTCTTTATAATTAATATAGTTAAACTCATTACATCGGTTCAACTATTTGTAAAGGAGATTTGGGGAGGTACAGCTATGAAAATAGAAAAAATAAGCGATACCCAGGTTAAATTTATACTTAATGAAGACGATCTTGCAGATAAGGACATCAAGCTTGAGGATCTTGCCGTTTCCTCGGATAAGACCAAGGAGCTTTTTCATGATATGCTTTCACAAGCGCTGGAGGAATGCGGCTTTGCTATTGACGATGCTCCGCTTATCGTGGAGGCGCTTCCCGTTGCCTTTGACAGCATTATGATAATAGTTACAAAACTCAGCGAAGATGACTCTAAGGACAGTGCTGAAGATGCTCCTGCTCCCATTATATCTAAAGATTTACATAGATACAAGAGAAATTCCATAAAAGTACATAAAGATAAGCCCTGCGACAATTACAATATAAATATTTATTCCTTCGGAAATTTGGATGCAGTAATAGACGTTTGCTTGAAATTAGCCCCTTGCAGCTTCAACTCAAGCTCTCTCTATAAAGCCTACAAAAAATACTTTCTTGTTCTTCAGAGTGAAGAAAATATCGAAGACAAATATATTTGTATTTTAAACGAGTACGGCGACAAAGAGTCATCCAATATACTGACAAAGTATCATCTCATTGAGCACGGCGAAACGCTTATCGGCGAAGGCGCAGCTGCAATACTGGCCAAAAGCTTCGCAGATTAATCCGAACCGCCGAAGCAGTCCGCAATTTCATACTGAAAAACAAAAGCAAAGGTTAGTAAGTTTACTTTCCTTTGCTTTTATATTGGCCGAAAAATCTATACTTATGCTTTAAACAGGAATAATTACATATGAAAGCCCGATTGCTCCATGCTTCGCATCTGCGCTTCCGCTTCGGTCTTGGACTTTCATCAAATGTCTTTAAAAAATGCAAAAAACGGCTTCAAAAACTCAAACCCTTCTTGAACCTCGTCCAAAATTCTTCTGTCAAAAAGGCTGTCCGTTATTTTATATTCCGATGTAAAGCCCAAATTCCTGTACTGGTACCAATAGGCTATTTCCTTGTTAACGCCTTCAGGAGCAAAATTCTTTTTGTACATCCTGCTTTCCGGCACAAATATATCCTGTCCCTTTAATTTTTTGTCCAGTTTTTTCACTGTTGCCGGCTTGGCACTGAGCTTCCTTCTGTAGCGCTCCATATAAGTCGCTCCGGCATTCCAAAGTCCCATGCCGCAGGAGTAGCCCTCCGGAGCTATCTCAAAATAAAAGCAGCATTTTTCCTGCCAGCGGTTTTCGCCGAAGTTGAACACAACCCAACGTCTGTCCTTATATGGCGATTTGTCCTTTGAAAAGCGTATGTCCCTGTTGGCTCTGGAAATATAGGCCGTAAACGTCACACCCATGCCCATGCTGTTGAGTCTTTCGGTCATTTCCTCCGAAAAAAGCTTCATGGGATCCTTCACAAGGGCATTGTATCTTTCCCTGTTTTCGGCAAACCACTGCGTATTGTTATTCATTCTAAGCTCCCAAAGGAAGTCGATATATTCCCTCGGAAAGCCCTCAAAATAATTGCTCATATAATCACATATAATCCAATCATATTTAGATGACGGATTATCCTACCTCCGTTCTCCGCTATTTTTTAGGTTTTCATAATTTTTGTTGGCGTAAGCGCCAACATTAATGCTTACATGATACTTCACCTGTATAGTTTAAATGTTTTTCATTCGTAATTCAACAATTTTCTCTTCACATATCAGCAGCGTTTACAATAGCTAGTTACGCTGCTGATAGAGCAGATTAATGACTTTTACCAATTAGATTGCGCCCATACTAAGCGCATACGGCAAAAAAGGACCTACCCCGTCGGGCAGGCCCTCTCCGCAGTCTCCCGGAACGCTTCCGGAAGTCTATGATTATGCTTTCTTTTCTTTCAACTGTTTGCTGAAGACCTGAATGCCTTCCACAACTAGGAATATAGCCAATACGATCATCGCCGCGGCCAAGCACAGCTGGAACCAGTCACCCCATGCAGCACTTCCTGCACCGACCAGGGCAATCTTATTCTTAACAGTGATTACAAGGCTGGTCAGTGTAGCCACCAGCATGAATACCATAGGGATGTAGAACATCTTGTTGTTCTTGCCGACGTTGCCAAGCCATGCAGCAACAGCCATAAGAGCGATACCTGCAAGCAGCTGATTCGCAGCACCGAACAGTCCCCAAATCTGGCTCAGGCTCAAACCGCCGAGGACACATCCAATGATAACCATGATTGCAGTTCCCACCAGCGGATGCGCCAGCACCCTGCGGATGCCGTCAGCATCTTTGTAGGATTTTTCATCCTCTTTCAGAAACAGCTCAGAGAACATAAAACGGCTTAAACGAGTACCAGTATCCAAAGATGTCAGAGCGAAAACAGAAACTGCCAGTGTCAGCAGTGCATAAATCGTACCATAAACGCTGGAAGTCTCACTGCCGAACATCAGCGCAATACCGCCTGCGAACGCTGCAGCCGGAGAACCGAACTCACCGTTCAAATATTTTGTGTAAACCATGCCGACCGCAATCAGGGAGATGATACCCAGTGCAGACTCTATCAGCATGGAACCGTAACCGATCGGTTTTGCATCGGCTTCACTTGCCAGCTGCTTCGACGAAGTACCCGTTGCAATAAGGCTGTGGAAACCTGAACAAGCACCGCAGGCAACAGTAATGAACAGTGCCGGGAACAAAGTTCCGATGGATGTGTTCCATCCGGTGAACATCGGTATTTCAAATATCGTTGAACCCGTGAAGGCAGAAAGTACAATACCAATCAGCGCCAGTGCAATCATACCGTAAAGCAGGAAGCTGGACAAATAATCACGGGGCTGCAGCATGATCCATACCGGAAGCAGCGAAGCTATCGTAATATAGACACCAACCAAAATGATCCATGCGGTACGTCCCATCGCCAGACCTACGTTCAGTCCGATGACAACACTGATTACGATGCCGATAATGCCAAGAATTGTTGCCGGAACAGTCTTCATTCCGAGACGGTTCGTCAGCATACCATAGATAATAGCCATAACAATGAACAGTACAGAAATTATAGCCGTTGTCTGATTTCCGGTGGGATTTGTTGCAAAGCCGAAAGTTACTTCAGCATCCGCTGCCGTGTAGAATGTACCCGCAACTACATTAACAAACGATGCAATAACTAAGATAAGTACCAGCAGTGCGAATATGGTGAACAGTTTCTGCGCACGGCGTCCCATAGATGATTTGATAATTTCACCAACAGATTTTCCTTCGTTTCGGATGGAGGCGAACAGTGAACCGAAGTCCTGAACACCTCCAAAAAAGATACCGCCGATTATACACCAGAGAAATACAGGTAACCATCCGAATACCGAGGCCTGAATCGGGCCGTTAATCGGACCTGCGCCTGCGATAGAAGAAAAATGGTGGCCCATCAGAACCACGGGTGATGCGGCCACATAGTCAACTCCATCTTCCATCTCTATAGCGGGGGTTTTCTTCGTAGGATCAATTCCCCACTGCTTTGCCAGCCAAGCACCATAGGCTACGTAGCCTATAACCAGCAAAACGATTGCAGCAATAATAATAAATAATGCCGTCATGTTTCATTACTCCCTTCCTAACTCTTCCTTACATATACTTGTTTTCCCCTTATTTTTCCTTATTCTCTCTTATTTTTCTTTGTTTCTCCTTGCTTCTCCTTATTCTTCCTTATTCCCCCTTCCTTTCCCTTACCAAAAAACAGTTTAAAATAAACGCACATACCTGCTTTGCAAGCACAACGAGGTATGAAAGCCCGATTGCTCCATGCTCCGCATCTACGCAATCGTACCGTATTCGTATTTGTGCCATTTTTATAAAATAAAAATGGTAGCTGCTCATACGGTTAGGTTTTCTAATAGTCGTACTGGAGCCATGTGCACATGGCTCCAGTAGAACTATTGAAAACGCTTTCATAATATCTTGTCCATAAGCTTCTTCAGGTCACGGCCCTGACGGTTGCAGGCCGTTCTCCCGGAAGAAAGCTCAAGTGCAATCAGTCGGTACTGGCTCCATCCCTGAATTCCATGACGGTAGCTTTTATAATGGCGCAACTTTGAAATCATGGCCAGAGCCTCAGCTTCAATCTGCTCCGCCAGAATAATCAGCACAACATCGCTGTTGCGGTGCTCCGGATGTGGCGTCACCTTTGCGAGCCCATCCGTCCACGCCCTCTCGTCGAGGCGCAGAAGCGCCTCTTTATCCAGAATATCCGCTGTCGCAAAATAAACAAATTCTTTCGAATCAACCTCACTGATCCGTGCGCTCCTCACGAGAAAATACTGCTCATCATGCAGGCTGAATTCCGCCTCTGCGGCAAAAGGCTCCGCAGGGCTGTCCGTATTAATATCGTAATAAGCTTCAAAAGAGCTGAGAAGCTTATCCAATGCTTCGCTTGTCTTCATGTCTCACCCTATACTTCTGATATGTTTTTTGTGGGCTAAGCCCTTGTTATATTTTCTTAATTATACCCCCCGAAATTTGCAAATGCAAGCATTTTGCCAAATATGTATCCATTTCGATACACTTTTGTTGTTACATTTTAAACTTATTTAGTTCAAAGGCTTTGCAGCTATTTTTATTTTGAAATTAGTGAATATTTTTACAGCGTTATTTAATATTTTGCCGTATAACAACCTGACTTTTGCCAATTATGTTCCCATTTTGATACATTTTTCATTTCAGCTGCCTGTTAGTCACTGTCTATAGTAAAACTTATATGCTTGATTCCATGGGATTATTGGATAAATATGATTCATCCGTATTATCTGTCCGGCAAATGAGACAGCCCTCCCTTAAAATGTACGCCGAAAAGCGCACAAAAAAAGGCAGTCATTTCCGACTGCCCTAACTTTAGTTTCTTTATTAAATGAATAATCCTGCTCCGCTGTTTATAAGTAAGAATAAAGGAGCGAATACAAGTGATACAACTGTCATAAGCTTAATAAGAATGTTGATAGAAGGTCCCGATGTATCCTTGAAGGGGTCACCAACTGTGTCGCCTACTACTGCGGCCTTATGAGCTTCGCTGCCCTTTCCGCCGTGGTTGCCTTCCTCAATGTACTTCTTGGCATTGTCCCAAGCGCCGCCTGCGTTTGACATGAATATAGCCATAAGAACACCTGTTACAAGGGCACCTGCAAGAAGTCCGCCGAGAGCCTTTGTTCCAAGCAGAACACCTACGATAATAGGAGCGGCAACAGCCATAATTCCGGGTACAAGCATTTCTTTAAGAGCGGCCCTTGTAGAAATAGCTACGCAGCTCTTATAGTCTGGCTTCTGTGTTCCTTCCATAATTCCGGGGTAAGCCTTGAACTGACGTCTAACTTCTTCAATCATCTGGAAAGCTGCCTTACCAACCGACTGCATTGTGAATGCTGAGAAAAGGAAGGGAAGCATACCGCCGATGAAAAGACCAACGATAACCTGTGTATCAAGAATATCTATTGAGCTGAGGCCAACTGCCTGTGCATATGATACGAAAAGCGCAAGAGCTGTGAGTGCTGCTGAACCAATGGCAAATCCTTTACCCATGGCAGCTGTTGTATTTCCTACAGCGTCAAGCTTATCTGTGATTTCACGAACGCTTTCATCAAGCTCACTCATTTCGGCAATACCGCCGGCATTGTCAGCGATGGGGCCATATGCGTCAACAGCTACTGTGATACCTGTTGTTGAAAGCATACCAACTGCTGCAAGGGCGATTCCGTAGAGATCGCCGAAGTTATATGCTATAAGAATAGCGATTGCGATAAGAATGATAGGAGCAGCTGTTGACTCCATACCAACGGCAAGACCGCTGATAATAGTTGTAGCTGAGCCTGTCTCAGACTGGTCGGCAATCTTCTTAACTGATCTGTAGTCGCTGGATGTATATCTTTCTGTAATGATACCGATGATAACACCAACGATAAGTCCGGCGATAATCGAAACGGCAAGGTTGTAGTTTGCGAAGAAATATCCGCTGAGTACGATTGAAAGTACTACAACGATTGCACTTGCTACATAGGTTCCTGTCTTAAGAGCCTTATGCGGGTTGGATTTCTCGTCGCCTCTTACAAAGAAGCAGCCGATGATTGCGGAAATAATTCCGACAGCGGCAAGTATAAGAGGGAAAAGTGAACCTGCGGCACCGTATGATGCTACACCAAGTGTAACGGCTGAAATAATAGCTCCGACATATGATTCGAAAAGGTCGGCGCCCATACCGGCAACGTCACCTACGTTGTCACCAACGTTATCTGCGATAACAGCAGGGTTACGAGGGTCATCCTCGGGGATTCCTGCCTCTACCTTACCAACAAGGTCAGCTCCTACGTCGGCAGCCTTTGTATAAATACCGCCGCCTACACGTGAGAAAAGAGCAACCGATGATGCGCCAAGGCTGAATCCGAAAAGGATATCTGTGTCGCCTATTACAATATAAACAATACTTACACCGAGAAGTCCGAGTCCTACAACCGACATACCCATAACGGCGCCGCCGCTGAATGCGATTGAAAGAGCTCTGTTCATTCCGCTTACTCTTGCGGCATTAGCTGTTCTTACGTTAGCCTTTGTTGCCACATTCATTCCGAAGTATCCTGCAAGTATAGAGCATAATGTACCTGCTACGAATGCTACTCCCGAACCAATACCGATACCAACTGCGATAAGCACAAATAACACTACGATGAAAATCACAAGAATTTTGTACTCAGCTGTTAAAAATGCGTGCGCACCGTCACTGATGGCTGACGCAATTTCCTTCATCCTATCTGTTCCGTCTTCTTCTCTTGAAACCTTGTTAGAGAGAATGAACGCAAAGATAAGCGCAATAACGCCGACAATAGGCGCTACATAAATCAAGCTTTCCATTTCTAGTCCTCCCATAAAATTATAATTGTAATATGAAAACTTTAGTAATTATATCCCACTACCCATGTAAAATCAAGCTATTTGTTACTTTTTAAACGCATCCGAAAAAAATTCAGCCTGTTTTTTCTGTCCTTTCAATTGCTTAATTTGTGCCTGTATAGTGGTAATGACATAATTGCGTAAGTTTATTCTGCAATATAATCCGCCGCTTGTCAAGTACAATACAATGACAATGTGACAAAATTCAGCGATTTTTTTAACAATCTATCTGTATA
>JAJQDF010000204.1:0-4895 GCA_021202325.1 Clostridiales bacterium
CGGCTGATGATACTTGGCTGGAGACGGCCCGGGAAAGTAAGTGGCTGCCGGGATTATATTAATAAGTCCCGGGGTGTGGCGTAGCTTGGCTAGCGCGCCTGATTTGGGATCAGGAGGTCGCAGGTTCAAATCCTGTCACCCCGATAACTACCTCGAGATGTTTAAAGGTTGCATGGTGGGTATAGCCCAGTTGGTTAGAGCGCCAGATTGTGGCTCTGGAGGCCGTGGGTTCGAGTCCCACTACCCACCCTTAGTAATAAACTTGTATTTCACTTTGGGTCACTAGCTCAGTAGGTAGAGCACTGGACTTTTAATCCAGGTGTCTCGGGTTCGAACCCCGAGTGACTCATATGCAGTTGTGGCGGAATTGGCATACGCGCTAGACTAAGGATCTAGTCCGGGTAAACTGGGTAGGGGTTCAAGTCCCCTCAACTGCACCATATATGCGCGAATGGCTCAGTGGTAGAGCATCGCCTTGCCAAGGCGAGGGCCGCGAGTTCGAATCTCGTTTCGCGCTTTTACCTATCAAATGATGATGGGCTGTCGCCAAGCGGTTAAGGCACAGGACTTTGACTCCTGCACTCGGTGGTTCAAATCCACTCAGCCCAGGATTCAAATATATAATGTTTTTCTATGATGGGCTGTCGCCAAGTGGTAAGGCAATGGATTCTGACTCCATCATGCGCAGGTTCGAATCCTGCCAGCCTAGTTTCTTACTCGCTTCACTTAAAGCGAAGCGAGTAGCTTTTCTAAAAAGCCTTAATTAAATAATGCGCAGTTGTGGCGGAATTGGCATACGCGCTAGACTAAGGATCTAGTCCGGGTAAACTGGGTAGGGGTTCAAGTCCCCTCAACTGCATATTTTCGGGGTGTAGCGTAGTTTGGTTAGCGCGCCTGGTTAGGGACCAGGAGGTCGCAAGTTCAAGTCTTGTCACCCCGATTTTTTTGTCCAAAATTTGCAGAAAAAAGCAATATAAATATACAAAAATTAAGGCCCGGAATAATCCGAGCCTTTTTCGTCTATTGTTATAAAATATAATGGGAAATAATTGATTTATGGCCTATTAAACTTTAAGTCTACAGATTCTTTTATTCAACCATTAATTTAAGCTCTGTAATAAGCTTTGCGTTTTTCTCAGGCGAAAGTATGCAGAATCTCAGGAAACTTTCATCAAGGAAGGTAAATGATGCAGCATCTCTAATAACCATTTTTTTGCGGACCATGTGGTCAAATATATCGGCGGCAGTAACTTTGTCAGTAAGAAGCTTAACCAATATAAAGTTTGCCGAAGATTCATAAACCTTGACGTTTTTCCAGGTTTTAAGCTCTTCGTAAGCCTTTTTCCTTTCCGATGAAATCAAATTCTTAGTCTTTTCAATGAACTCAGTATCGCTGAAAATAAGCTCTCCTGCATAGCTGGCAAGGATGTTTACCGACCAGGGATCCTGATTTTCGGCAAGAAGCTGATGGAAATTCGCACTGGATGTTATGCCGTAGCCAAGTCTGATACCGGGAGCTGCAAAGAATTTAGATGTTCCTCTTATAACAAAAATATTGTCATATTTTGAAGTCAGGGGAATTGAGCAAATATTATCAAGATTGTCGCTGAACTCGATATATGTTTCATCAACCATGACTCCAATATTTTTCGCTTTGCAGTGAATGAGTATTCTTTCCATCTGGTCTAAGGTAATTGCCGTTCCCGTAGGATTATTGGGATTACATGCGATGAAAAGACCGACATCGCCGTCAAGTACTGTGAGAAGCCTGTCAACATCAATAAGGAAATCATCGGTTTCCTTAAGCTCAAAATATTCATATTCGCCGCCGAAGGATTTTACTGCGTTTTCATATTCGGAATAAGCAGGTCCCATGATGATTGTCTTTTTGGCATTTACCGACTTGATAAATGTGGAAATAAGCTCTGTTGAGCCGTTGCCTACTACGATATTTTTAGAATCGGCGCCGGTATATGTACCAATGCTCTCCTTCAGAGCCTTATATTTTTTGTCGGGGTAGGCTGAAACAATGGATATGTTTTCAGCAAGCTTTTTAGCAGCCTTTTTAGGGAAGCCTAAAGGGTTAATATTTCCGCTGAAATCCGACAGTTCGTTTTTAGGTATACCGTATGTTCTTTCAATGGCGTCCAAATCGCCGCCATGCATATGTGTAAGTTGTGCCATGTTTTTTGCCTCTTTTCCTATTTAAAAATCATCAGAAGGCGATTCTTTTTCGCTTTCTGTTATTTGCTTGCTTTGTGAAACCAATCTTGGATACATTATCTCAGATATTGACCATTTGCTTTCCAACGGCTTCATCTCAATGGTTCTGCCGCTGTTGAATGTTATCAGCAGAGATCGTCCGTCATCGGGAACTATTTCCAAGAGGGGTGCCGTCATATTTGAAAACGCCCCAATTTCATTAAAATCTATACATTTGCTGCTGAGTTTTGCATCACTTATGACCTTTACTGAAAAATCTTTTTCCGGCTTAATCATAAATATCGTTGCCATATACATGTATATATTAATGATAGGCATTGAAGCCGGTATTTCAACCTTTTTCCAAAGTCCGCTTTTTCCGTCGAGTATAGCCTTGAAGGAATATATCATTTCGTGGGACTCTTCGTCCTTTGCCATTCTGTTAATGTTTTCCTGATACAGTGATTCGTATATCTTGTCAATTGGTATAGCCTGTATTTTCTGATTCTTTTTTCTTGGAATATTAAAGAATTTCCTTCCAAGGGGTGTATGCATATAAGATGTGCATGGCATAAATAATTCCAGTTCTCTGTCGCCGTCAACGGTTATGTTTGTATGCAGTGAATTTACGGTTTCCCGTATATTTATCGGCACTGTATAAAGAGGTCTGATGAGCCTTAAGTATGCGCCGAATACACGTACAAATGACATGTCAATAATAATTCCCATGTAGTAAACCGATGATAATACGGCTTTGTCCATTTCGTTAAGCTCATTTTTATCGGCTCTCTGCCATACTTCCTCCAAGTCAAAGCCGGCTTTTTTATACAGCTTTATGAACATATCGTCAATGGACATAGGATTAACGACAAAATCCCCTATGGTTTCGGAATCGACCATTGTTATCTCAGGAAGAAATTCCGCATTTACAGCCTCAGCGCACATGTCGCAGGAAATATCAACTATTATAGAAAGCATGTCGCTTCCTTCAAGCTCAAAAAAACCGGTAAAAGTAGAATCGGGCTGTATGCATGGCTCTGCAAGGGACGGCATTTCCTTATACATGCCAAGTCCTTCGTCTAGTTTAAACAGATATTTTGCATAATACCTGTCGGAAATAGAAAGCTTTTTCTGGAGAGCATGAATATCCTTTTCTTTAAGCGAAGAATCCTTGTTGAGATATAACACCGGCGAAATGTAGTCGTAAAATATATTTAAATCTGTAAATATCGGATGGTCATCAACCGAATAATATTCTTTTTGGAAGAAAAAATCAATATGCCCAGAGTCTATTTTAGAGTAATGAACATTTGCGCTGAAAAATCCGCCTTTAGAGGCGTTGTTTTCCGGCTGGCTTTCCATAATCATGGATGGCGAAAGAATAGTATCGGGAAAAAGCGCACTGTAAAACCAACGGGTATAAATCGTCGGCGACAGATAAGCAATCTCCTTACGCAGCCTGCTTTCCATATAATAGTATACGTTGTTGAAGTCAAAGGAAAAATAATTTAGTATTTTCAGCATATCAGACATCGTAAGCCCCTCCGTGATTTTATTAACTCTAATTATATCAGATTTTGTTATTTTAATAAATAGATTAAAAGATAATATTGTAAAAAAGACTTTCGTTTACATTTAAAAAGATTTTTGTTATTCTAAATATATGTCTTGATTGATTTAAGAGGTGAGCGGATATGTTAATTGACAGCGTTCAGGTTGAATGTTTTTTGTGTGCGGCAAAATATTTGAATTTTTCAAAGGCGGCCGATTATCTATATATATCACAGCCGGTTCTCAGCAGAAGAATACTCAGATTGGAGCAGGAGCTTGGCGTTGAGCTGTTTGACAGAAGCGGCAGAAGCCTTGAGCTTACCGAGAACGGAAAGAAATTTCAAAAATTCTTTGAAAGGGTATCGGGAGAGTTCAATGTGCTTATTGAGGATATCAACAGTGCTGAAAGTGTTACTAAAAGACAGCTCCGCATAGGCGTGTGCGAAGGTATTGACCTGTCAAAATATATAAGAGTAATACTTTCGGGCTTTGCCGAAATAAATCCCAATATTGAAATAGTATTCGATTCCGGGCCGGTGGAGTCCCTTCTTGAAAACTTTAAGCGTGGCCATTATGACATTGTAATAATGCTTAAGGTAACCATAGAGAATTATTTAAAGAGCGGCATTGTTAGCAAAATAAAAATATTTGACCTTCTCCATGTTCATAAGTGTGTCATTTACTCTACGAATAATCCTTTGTACGGCAAGGAAAATCTAAGATTGGAGGACTTTGCCGACCAAAATATGTATTGCCTGAAAAAGGAGCATGTGCCGCAGAAGGTGCTTTCCCAGGGCGAGCTTTTGGAAAACCATAATATATCGCCAAAGATTAAATTTCTTTCCAGCATGGATTCAATATACATGGCACTGCAGATTGGCGCAGGTTTTTCGATATTTGACAACCATGAAAGAATATTGAACAGCAACGACATTGAGCATTTTGATTTGGAGGAAACCCAAGAGATAAGTATGGTAGTAAGTGATGAAATGAGTAAAAATGTGACTGAGTTTGTTAATTACTGCCTGAGTCTGAAGCTTTAACGGTTGACTTGAATATATTTGAATCTATTCGTTTTTTGTATAGCAGCTATACAGCCTTTGCATTGGACTTGATGAAAACACAAATGATAAAATCTATTC
>JAJQDF010000204.1:4905-7224 GCA_021202325.1 Clostridiales bacterium
CTATTCATAATAAATGTGAAAGGAAGGCTGCTTAATGAAAACACTTTTACTGACTAATGATGAAGTGGGTAAGCTCTTAGACATTAAGGATGCTATAGATGCCGTTGAAGAGGGATACAAGGCTTTCAACAGCGGAGAGGTTGTACAGCCGGATTATATAGCACTCTCCTTTGAAGCACCAAGGGGAGAGATTGACTTTAAAGTAGGATACAACAAAAATAATGAATGCGTATCCATGAAAGCTTCATCAGGCGGATTTGCAAACAATCAGGTGGATTTTGGACTGCCGCCGGGAATGAACACTGTGCTTGTCTGGGACGGCAGAAGCTGTGCCCTTAAATGCATAATGGACGGCACATATATTACCGGATACAGAACCGGAGCGGCCGGAGCCATATCTGTAAAATATTTGGCAAGAAAAAACGCAGAGGTTGTTGCATCCATAGGCACAGGCAATCAGGCCAGGAACCAGATAAAGGCCATAAGAGAGGTTATGGATATAAAAGAAATACATGCCTATGATGAATTTGAGCAATCAATGGTGAGCTTCAAGGAGGCATTGAGAGAGATTACAGCATACCGGTAATACTCGAAAAAACGAAGAAGGAAGCAGTCGAAAAGGCAGATGTTCTTGTTACCACAACTAGAGGCAAAGGAAGCGTCGTAGATGCTTCATGGATAAAGAAGGGAACCCACATAGTTGCCGTTGGAACCGACATAAAGGGAAAACAGGAATTTGATCCCGAAATATTCAGAAAAGTCACAGTTGTAAATGACTCCATAGACCAGTGTGTAGAAAAGGGAGAAACCCAGCATGGTATAAACGACGGCATTATAACCAGAGAGCAGATTCGTGGGGAAATCGGCGAGATTATATTGGGCACAAAATGCGGCAGAACAGATGACGATGAGATAACGCTTTTTGATACAACGGGCATGGCAATTCAGGACAATGTGACAGCCTATAAAATTTATCAGAGAGCTGTAGAAAATAACGTAGGAACATATTTTGAATTTTTTTAATAGGAGAGGATGACAGACAATGAGTGAATATCCCGTAATAAGCGACATAATCGAGGCTAAGAAAAGAATAAGCCCTTATATACACCATACACCTATACTTAGATGCGAAAAGATGGAGAGCTATTTTGGCTGTGAGATTTATTTTAAGCCTGAAATTCTCCAAATTACAGGCGCTTTTAAAATAAGAGGCGCATTAAATAAAGCCCTTTCAATTCCGCCCGAGATAAGACAGAGAGGCCTTATAGCCACATCATCCGGAAACCATGCGCAGGGACTTGCCTATGCCGCAAGAATGCTCGGTGTAAAGGCAATAATTGTACTTCCGGCAGATGCTCCCAAGCTTAAAATTGAAAATACAAAGGCTTTGGGCGCTGAGGCTATACTTTATGACGGAAATACTGCTGCCAGATGGAAATATGTATATGAGCTGGCAGAAAAGACAGGATATGTGCCTGTACATGCCTTTGAAGATCCAACCGTAATGGCAGGACAGGGCACAATAGGACTTGAGATACTTGAGGACTTAGAGGATGTTGATACAGTAATCGTTCCCATGGGTGGCGGCGGACTTATTTCCGGAATATCCACAGCCATAAAGGAAACAAAGCCTTCAGTTCGTGTAATAGGTGCTGAACCTGCCATGACACCTAAATACTATGAAAGCAGAAAGAGGGGCGAATATACAGCTCTTCCCGATGCTTATACGGTGGCCGATGGACTGAGACTGAGTGTCCCCGGTAAAAATCCCTATCCCATAATCGAGAAATATGTAGATGAGATTATAACTGTAAGCGACGATAACATAAAGGAAGCAATGAGAATGATAGCAAGGGATGAGAAGCTCATTGTAGAGCCTGCTTCGGCTATTTGTATCGGTACTCTCCTTGAGGGCAAGCTGAAAGTCAATGAAGGTGAGAAAGTTTGCTCCGTTCTTTCCGGCGGCAACTGGGATTTGGATGCCCTTGCAGAAATATATGCAGAGTAAAAATTAGATAATGTGAGATTAATCCCCTAATTGGATATGGCGCGTGTCAGCTGATTAGGGGAGTTTTATTTTCTGTTGTATGTAATAGGATTGCTGTTTAACTTACAAGGTGTATCTTCTATAATTCTAGAAGAATCTATGGATGTGCGGCTAAAGGAGATACGTAGGAACAACATTGTTCCTGCAACATACGATAGGTAGCTTATAGTTTATGAAAATATTATTGAAAAATTTGGATATATATGTGTGCCTGAATTAACATCTATGATGGTGCAGGAATACATTAATAGATTGAATGCACAGTATTATTT
>JAJQDF010000177.1 GCA_021202325.1 Clostridiales bacterium
GCGCATAGGGCAGCTGTGTGGATACGTGGTTAATATGGTCGCACTGTGCGCCGGTGGAGGCCATAATTGTCGTATCGGATATGGGCGAACAATGGTCGCCGCATACGGCTCCGGCAAGGGTAGCCGAAACAGTTATCGTCAAAAGCTCGCTTGAAGGATCCAATATCGGCACAATTATCGGAAGGAGTATTCCGAACGTTCCCCAGGATGTGCCTGTAGCAAAGGCAAGGAACATGGCTATAAGGAATACTATTACCGGCAGGAAAAGCTCAAGGCTTCCCTTGCCCTGCTCAAGAAGTCCGGCCACATATACATCGGCTCCGAGAAGTCCGGTAATTCCGCTGAGTGTCCATGCAAACGTAAGTATGAGTATGGCCGGAACCATGGCCTTGAAGCCCTCCGGCAGGCATGCCATAAATTCCTTGAACGTAAGAACCCGCCTCGGGATATAGAGGATAAACGTTATCAAAAGCGCCGCAAATGAACCAAGCAGAAGGCCTACGGAAGCATCGCAGTTGGCAAAGGCGTTTACAAAACTTTCGCCCTCAAAATATCCGCCGGTATATATCATTCCGATTATACAGCATATGATTAGCACTATTACCGGAAGCACAAGGTCGATAACCTTTCCCTTGCCCGTAACGACAGTTTCCGAAGCGCCGGCGTAGGGACGGGCATCGGTTGTGTAAAGGTCGTCGTTGAGCTGAGCGTTTCTCTCATGGGTGAGCATGAGGCCGAAATCGGTATTAGTTATTGTAAGGGCAAGCATAGCCACTATTGTAAGTATGGCATAAAAATTATATGGAATTGCCCTGATGAAAAGCTCCAAGCCGTTCACTCCATCCACCATATCGGCAACACCGGCAACGGCCGCCGCCCAGCTTGATATGGGCGCAATAATGCACACAGGCGCAGCCGTGGCATCGATAATATAGGCCAGCTTTGCCCTCGAAATATGGTGGGTATCGGTTACAGGGCGCATAACGCTTCCTACGGTCAGGCAGTTGAAATAGTCGTCAATGAATATAAGTATGCCAAGGCCGAATGTGGAAAGGAGTGCTCCCCTTCTCGTTTTTATTGTCTTTGAAGCCCAGCGGCCATAGGCGGCAGAGCCTCCGGCCTTATTCATAAGGACAACTATAATTCCCAATATAACAAGGAATATAAGTATTCCCACGTTCCATGTATCGGAAAGCTTGGAAAGCAGTCCGCCCTCTGTCGTATTGGTAAGTATGGTGAGATAGGTTTCCTTAGGATTGAAGTTGGCGTAAAAGAGACCGCCGACCAGTATTCCTACAAAAAGGGATGAATACACCTCTTTGGTTATTAAAGCAAGCACAATAGCCACAAGGGGCGGCACCAGCGACCAGAATGTTGCATACATATTGCTGCCTTCGCCGTCATCGGCAAAAACAACCGCAGACATGGCCAGCATAACCGCCGCAAAAACTACGACGGAGCTAACCCATGTTTTCCTTGTGTTTCTCATATTTTATCGACCGAGCCTTTCTTATAAGTATTTTGTGACTTTATCGGTGAAAACTATTCCGTTCAGATGGTCAATTTCATGGCAGAAGCATTTTGCCATATCTCCCTTGCAGTCTAGGTTTATCTTTTCGCCGTTTTCGTTCAGCGCTTCAACCTTAACCCTCATGGGGCGAACCGTTTCTCCGAATATTCCGGGGAAGCTTAAACAGCCCTCTACGCAGTCCTGCTCGCCTATTTCTTCGACAATAACAGGATTTACAAGCTTGAGATAGTAGCCCTCAAAGTCTATTACAACAAGCCTTCTGAGTATTCCAACCTGACTTGCGGCCAGTGCGGCTCCGTCCTCGTAGGCATGGAGAGTGTCCATCATATCGTCAAGGATAGTGCGGATTCGGTCGTTGACCTCGGGTACTTCCTTACATGTTTTTCTGAGTATTTCGTCATTATTGTATCTAAGTTGTCTAACAGCCATATTATCCTCCCCCTTATCCTAAGTATTTTTTGAGCATTTCCATATATTTGTCATGGGAAGCCTTAGTTGCAAAACGGCAGTTGGGCTCAGGCGCCGGCGTTCTTCTGTCTATAATTGTTCTGCCGTCGGCAATTCCCGAAAGCGCAATTCTGACATTGCAGTCCTCATATTCCGTTATAACCGATTTATCTATTGCCGCACAAACCGCCAGCGAGTCATGAACAGGGGTTGATGTCAGCTCTACTCCGTCACGGGCGCTGTCAAACTCCGTTCTCTGCTCGATAATGCGGGCTGTGAATTTTCCGGCAAATGTGCCTAAGCCTCTGAGCTCTTCGGCATCATCAAGAGTAAGCGGTGCAGAATGGGTTGCATCAAGAGCAACAAATGTCGTAGGTATTCCGGCATTTAATGCTATCTGGGCAGCCTCGGGATCGTGCCAAATGTTTGCCTCGGCACATTCGGAAACATTGCCGAGACGATCGGTTCCTCCCATTATTATGAGCTCCTCTATATTTTCCGCAATTGACGGTACAGCGGAGAGCGCCAGTCCGATATTTGTCATGGGCGCTACTGTAATGACAGTCACCTTTTCCTTGGCGTGCTTGAGGTAGTCTATGTAAAATGAAACGGCATCCATTTCCTCAGCCTTTTTATCCACAGGCTCTTCCAAGCCTTCCAAGTGCTTATAATGTATTCTTATTTCCTTTCCGTCCTTAATTATGGACTGAAGCGGAGCTTTTTCCGCCCTTTCCAAATATTTTGCTATGGCATCGGGCGCACCCTTATAGACCGGCGTATCCTTACCAAGAGCGGAAACAAGCCTCAGCGTGTTCTCGGTAGTATCCTCAACGGAAAGATTGCCCCATACACAGCAAATTCCAACGACTTCAAGGTCATCACATCCCAGTGCTGTCATGATAGCTACAGCATCATCGGAGCCGGTATCAACATCAAGTATAATTTTCTTTGCCATAATTTTTGTCCCCCTGTAATTTATTCTTGTAATTAAACAGCCGGTAACTATTCACTACCCACTGACCACTAATCACTATAATGATAGTACCATACTTTCTCCATTTTTTAAATGATAATCATAAAAATTTCCAGCATTGTATTTCTGCATTATTGCCATTATCGTTCCGCCATGCACCACAAAGGCGATGGATTCGGCATTTTTGTGCTTTCCAATTGCTTCTTCAAAGGCCGCTGTCTGCCTTTTTGAGGCAGTTTCCATGCTTTCTCCGCTGGGAAAAGGCAGTGTTCCGCCGCTGTCTATCCATTTTTGATAATATTTATTGCCGTTCAGCTCAGCATAATTTTTATTTTCAAATTCGCCGAAGTCGCATTCCTTAAGGCCGTCATAGGTTTCGTCAACCCGTCCGTATATAAGCTTAGCGGTTTCTACGCACCTTCGCATGGGGCTTGATATAACTACATCTGCGGCAGGATATTTACTTGTCCTTATCTCGGCAATTCCTTCCTGAGAAAGGCTTTCATCGGTCGTGCCGATATAGCGGCCTTCGGCATTGCCCTTTGTTTTTCCGTGGCGTATCAGTATTATTTTCATCGTATCACCTCAGAACCTTATAGGCTTCATGCTCCCAATTGTCGAATGTTCCGACCTTAGTATAAACGTCCAGTGCCATATCAAGTAAAGGCATAAGCGCCACCGCTCCGCTTCCCTCGCCCAAAAACATACCGCAGGTTATGAACGGCTCAAGGCCGAGGCTTTCAAGCAAAAGCTTTCCGGCAGGCTCGTTGGACAGATGGGACGGCAGTATGTACTGACTGACTTTTTCGTTGAGCCTGACCGCCGCAAGAGCCGAAACAGAGGATATAATTCCGTCTATGACAACAGGGACCTTATGTACCGCTCCGCCAATAAAAAGGCCGGTCATGGCGGCAATGTCAAAGCCCCCGACCTTGGATATAACATCTATGGGATCGTTGGGGTTAGGGCTATTTATATTTATTGCCTGCTCCACAACTCTTATTTTATTTTTGAGGCTTTCCGAATCAAGACCGGCTCCCCGGCCTGTTATATTCTCCGCCTTCTGATTTAAGAGAACTGCGGTCACTGCGGCGGATGTCGTCGTGTTGCCTATGCCCATTTCGCCGGTGAGTATAATTTCTGAGCCGCTGTTTTTCAGCCCGCCTACAATATCAATGCTTTTTTCTATTATCGTTACGCAGTCCTCCCTCATCATGGCAGGGCCTTTGGCTATGTTAGCCGTACCATAGGCCGTTTTTATTCTTCTTAGGCCGTCAATATCGGTTGCCATGCCGCAGTCAATGGGCAGAACTTCAACTCCGGCCCGCTTTGCCATTACGCAGGCGGCAGAGGTCATTTCCATAAAGCTTTTGGCAACGATAGCAGTTACCTCCTGTCCGCACTGGGATATGCCCTCGGCAACAACGCCGTTGTCGGCACACATGAGGATAAGAGTTTTTTTATCAAGAGAAAAAAACGGCTTTCCCTTTATGGCCGCAATTTGGCTCACAGCATTTTCCAGCCTTCCCAGTGAAAAGAGCGGCTTAACTACAGAAAGCCAGCGCTTTTCAGACGCTGACTTGGCATTTTCATCTGTATTTTTTATATTTTTCAAAGCAAGTTCCAGTTCCATATTTTTCGCCTACATTTCAATATATTTTCTAGCCTGTATACCCTTGTCGTAGGGGTGCTTTATTTTTTTCATCTCTGTTATATAGTCCGCCCTGGAAATCAGCGCTTCAGACGGATTCCTGCCGGTCAATACGGCTTCCAGCAAATACGGGCGGCTATCGAGAAGTCTCAATACTGTTTCTTCCGGCAGTATTTTGTTATTTATTGTCGGTATTATCTCGTCAAGTATGAGCAAGTCATATTTATTTTTCGATATTTCCTGCTGTATGTTGCTTAGAGTATCTTTGCAGAAATTTCTATAGCTTTCCTTTTCTTCGTCAGTCATGAATTTATAAAACTTTACGCTGTCGGGATTTTCCAAAAGCAGTATATTTTCGTTCTGTTCCAAAACGGCTCTCTCGCCGCTTTTGTTGTCCTTCAAAAATGAGGCGTATAATACTCTGCCTCCGCCGCCAGCACAGCGTATCGCAAGTCCGACGGCGGCTGTGGTCTTGCCCTTGCCGTCTCCGCAGTAAATATGGATAAGTCCTCTCATATCTCCACGCCCTTCTCAATTATATCGTATACCTCATCCATGTCTATGTTGTTCCGCACGGTGTCGGCCAAAGTGTCGTACTGTCTTTCCTTGTATTCCTTCATATCGATGGCACGTACAGAGTCCTCCGACAGGCCTTTTTTGTCCATGATGGCATTGATAATAATGTCGGTTACGTTCCTGTTGTCGAATATTCCGTGGATATATGTACCGTAAACGTTATTTATTCCTTGGACAACGCTGTTTATATCCCTGCCGCTCCTACCCATATGAATTTCATAGCCTTCAAAAGGCTGGCCTGAAAGTATGGAGAGCATTCCGTCCAGCTGTCCTATCGTTCCCTTGGTTCTTTCGGAAATCTTTTCTTCCTCGAATACTGTATTTATGGGGATAAGTCCCATGCCGGCATATTCTCCCTCGGCTTCAGCTCCGGAAATGTCCGTTATGGTTTCACCAAGCATTTGGAACCCGCCGCATATGCCGAAAACGAGCGTTCCTTTGGCGGCAAGCTGTTTTATTCTCGATTCCAGGCCGTTTTCACGTATTGCCAAAAGGTCGCCGACCGTGTTTTTTGTTCCGGGGATTATTACCATATCAGGCTCGCCAAGGTCAGCCCTGTCGGAAACATACCGCACATCTATGCCGTCTATGCACTCCAGCGCCATAAAGTCCGTGAAATTGGAAATCCTGCCGAGCCTTATGACCGCAATATCTATTATTCCGGTTTTGTTATGTCTGTCAAAACGGGTGCTGAGGCTGTCCTCATCGTCAATGTCCACGTTCACATAGGGCACAACACCCATTATTGGTCGGTGACAGCGGCTTTCAAGCATTTCAAGTCCGGGCTTCAATATTTCCTTATCGCCCCGGAATTTATTTATAATTATTCCCTTTACGAGATTTTGTTCGTCATTTTCCAAAAGCTCCATTGTGCCCAAAAGCTGAGCAAAAACTCCGCCTCGGTCGATGTCACCCACCAAAAGCACCGGAGAGTGTACGAGCTTTGCAAGCCCCATGTTCACAATGTCGTTTTCCTTGAGATTAATTTCTGCAGGGCTTCCGGCGCCCTCAATGACGATAATGTCGTTTTCGGAAGCCAGCTTTTCGTAGGCCTCCATGATATATGGGATAAACTCACGCTTTCTCTTATAGTATTCTATGGCACGCATATTGCCGATGGGCCTGCCCATGACAATAACCTGAGAGCCTATGTCATTTGTTGGCTTAAGAAGAATGGGATTCATTGCCGCATCGGGCTCAATGCCGGCGGCCTCGGCCTGCATAACCTGCGCCCTGCCCATTTCCCTGCCGTCAAGGGTGATATATGAATTGAGCGCCATATTTTGGGATTTAAACGGCGCACATTTATAGCCGTCCTGCACAAATATTCGGCAGAACGCCCCTGCAATAAGGCTCTTGCCGACGTTTGACATTGTTCCCTGTATCATTATCGCCTTTGCCATAAACATTCCTCCAACGCAGAAATCAGCCGCTTATTGTCCTCCCGGCCTCTGACAGCTATTCTATAAAACTCATTTGTCAGGCCACTATAGTTTCCGCACGCTCTTATAAGTATGCTTCTCTCCGCCATATCCTGTTTCAATCCGTCATATGCCTTGAAAAAGATATAATTGGCAGAGGGCTCAAAGTATTTAACTCCCAGTCTTTTAAGCTCTGATGTAATAAAGGCTCTTTCTGCTTCTATAAATTGCCGTGTTTTTTTAACCGTATCCTCATAAATTCCGCAGGCCACAATTCCTGCCATCTCTGCCGTATGTGAAACATTCCACGGCTGGCGTACATCATATATTTTCTCTATAACCTCGGCATTGGAGCATATGCCATAGCCAAGGCGCACGCCGGGCAGAGCAAACATCTTGGTAAAGGCTTTCAAAATTAGGATATTGTCGTAATCTTCAATATATTTAACGGCGGATTTTTCCTCGGTCACAAAGTCCATAAAGCATTCGTCCAATACGGCAAACGTGTTTGTTTTTTTGCACTCATCAAAGACAAACAAAAGCTGTTCGAGTGACATACAATTGCCGACGGGATTATTGGGGCGGCAGATAAAAACCATATCGGCTTTGCCGGCCTGTTCAATA
>JAJQDF010000240.1 GCA_021202325.1 Clostridiales bacterium
ACCATATTGCATAATACCATAGGCGTTCAGCCCCGATTATATGCAATGTTTTGAATATATTCTTTTAATTGAACCGGTTTTTGTACAAAAAATGTGAACAAGTTGAAATGTTGAGGTAATATCTGTCTAAACTTATTGACTTTTTGCATAATTTACTATAAAATATAAGCATAGTCAATAAACAAATACTTGTTTAGTGGCTGATAATTATTTTAGTTATTATTAAAAAGAAAAAAGTAAAAGAAAGGAAGAATGACATGAAGAAGAAATTTATTTCAGTAATCCTCGCTTCTGTTATGGTAGTAGCCATGGCAGCAGGATGCTCATCATCAAGCAGTACTGACACAGCAGATACTGAAGAAACTGAAGAAACAGCCGACGGAGAAGAAACAAAGGTTTGGAACGTTTGCAGCTTAGTAAACGGTAACCTTGGTGACAAATCTTTCTTCGACTCAGCAGAGGCTGGCTTAGCTGAACTTGCAGAGGCTGGACGTATTACTTATATAACAATTGAGATGGGTGCTACAACAGAGGACGAGGCTAAATGGCAGAGCTACCTTGAGGAAGTTTCCTCATCAGGTGAATATGACGTTATCGTAGTCGGCACATACCAGATGCCTGACTATCTTAAGAACGTAGCAGAGTTATATCCCGATCAGAAATACATCATCTATGATGATACAACTTACACACTTGACAACGTAGTAAACATCAGCTACAAACAGAATGACCTTGGATACATCGTTGGTACATTCGCAGCTGCTTTAACTACAGATACTTCATTTGAAGGAATCAATGAAGATGCAGTTATCGGTTTCGTTGGCGGCATTGATAGCCCTGTTATCAATGACTTCTTATATGGATTTATCTTAGGCGCTCAGTCAGTTAACGCTGATATTAAGATTGACACAAGATATGTTAGTAACTACTATGATCCTGCTACAGGAAAAGAGCTTGCAGAAGCTATGATCAATGACAACAACTGTGATATTATCTGGGGCGTTGCTGGTAACTCAGGAAACGGCGCTGCAGAGGCTGCTCAGGAAACTGGCAAAGCTTACTTCATCGGTGTTGATTCTGACCAGGAAGAGACATTCTCAGCAGAGCTTGCAGCTATCACATTAACATCAGGACTTAAGAACATTGGCGATTCACTTATTTGGATGTTCGATGAACTTGATGCCGGAAACGAATACTGGGGACAGTTAGTAACACTCGGTGTTGAAGAAAACGGTGTTGGTATCGTTACAGATAAGAACTTCACAACAGTTCCTCAGACTGTACAAGATGCTGTAACACAGGCTATCGAAGACCTTTCAACAGGTGCTGTAGAAGTTCCTTCAGCTATCGGTGATGAGACAAATGCAGTTACAGAATTAAGAGAATCAGTTAAACCCTAATTGATTTTAAATAAAACACAATAAGGGGAGCAACCGCTCCCCTTGATTTTTTATCATAATCCGATATTTATCCCAATAAAAGGGGTTTTCTAGTTTATTTTGTCGAAAAATATTGCTGCTTTTAAAGCTTTTTTGTCTCTATGGTATTTTCAAATAATTTTTCAATGATTGTTGAGGGGTAACTTGAGAGACTATTTGAGAGTATTATCAGCATTGCTGATTTTCTATAATATTTGCAGTTCTATTACCATGCGCATAGGGTAGGACTGCAATTTCGCCGGTATATAAGCTTGACCTGTTGGCAGGGTTTATGTAGCAGCGTAACGGTTTTAAAAATTCAGGAGGTAGGAGGGCTTTGTCTATGCCGGACATCGAATATGTTGTTCAAATGAAAGGGATAACGAAGGTTTATCCAAATGGAGTCGCTGCCAACCAAGGCGTCGATTTCAATGTTAAAAAAGGCGAAATACATGCTCTTATGGGAGAAAACGGCGCCGGAAAATCCACACTTATGAAAATGCTCTTTGGATTGGAGCAGCCCACGGATGGAGATATTATCATCAATGGTGAGAAAGTAAATCTCACATCTCCGACTGTGGCGATTTCTAAGGGAATAGGTATGGTTCATCAGCACTTTATGCTTGTATCCAACCTTACGGTTGCCGAAAACATGGTTTTGGGCATGGAGCCGAAGAGTAAGGGTTTTATTGATTACAAAGAGGCTGTTAGGATTACAGAAGAATATGCTGAAAAATATAATCTTCATGTAGATCCCAACGCAAAGGTAAGAGACATACCTGTAGGTATGAAACAGAAGGTTGAGATTCTTAAGGCGCTTGTGCGCGGCGCAACAATACTTATCCTCGATGAGCCTACAGCTGTTTTGACAACACAGGAGACAACAGAGCTTTTCAGAGAACTTATTAATCTTAAAAATCAGGGGCATACACTTATTTTCATTTCGCATAAGCTTAATGAGATTAAGGAAATCACAGATAGGCTTACTATCATGCGCGGCGGTAAATCAATGGGCGTTTACAACACAGCCGATATTTCCAAGGAGGAAATATCAAGATTGATGGTTGGACGTGACGTTATTCTTACCGTTGAAAAGGATAAAGCACAGCCTACTGATACTGTTCTTAAGGTTCGTGACCTTGTTTATACAAACGAGTGGAACAAGAAAATGCTTGATGGTATTTCATTCGATGTACGCAAGGGCGAAATACTTGGAATTGCCGGAGTAGAGGGCAACGGTCAGCGTGAACTCGTTGATATGCTCTTTAACCTCAATACTCCCGATTCAGGTACAGCTACCGTAAACGGCCAAAGCCTTATTGGAACATCCCAGAGGAAAATCAGAGATATGGGTGTTTCTCTTATTCCAGAAGACCGTATGACATTCGGTATCGCGGGTGCAGGCACAATCGAAGAAAACCTTATGAGCGACAGATGTTTTAAACCGAGATATAACAATGGTCCGCTTTTCAACCTGAAAAATATGCATGATGACAGTGACCAGCTTATAAAAGACTATGCTGTTTTATGCAAATCCAGAGGACAGCAGGTAGGAATGCTTTCTGGAGGAAATATCCAGAAGGTAGTTGTCGCAAGAGAATTTTCATGCGATCCCGGACTTATAATTGCCGACCAGCCTACTCGAGGTATTGACGTCGGAGCTACAGAATTTATTCGTAAGAAACTTGTTGAACTCAGCCGAGCAGGTGCTGCGGTACTTCTTGTATCTGCTGACCTCAACGAGGTTATGGAGTTATCAGACAGCCTTATTGTTATGGTAAACGGAAAAATTGCGGCTTATTTCGAAGATACCGCGGTTCTTACCGATATAATCATGGGCGAATATATGCTTGGAATCAAGCAGCAGTCTGAGGAAGAAGTAAGGAGGGTTCAGCATGAAGAATAAAACAATGTTGAAATTTGAAATTTTGCGTAGAGCGGTGGCCATATTAATAGCACTTGCTGTTGCATTAATATTCATCTTTTTGTGCGCTGATGATCCTTTATATGCTCTTGAATGTTTGCTTATTAGGCCGATTGTGAGCAATGGAGCTATTAACTTTAAATCTATATTAACTATACTTGGCCGTACAACACCGATTATATTCACAGGGCTTGCTGTTTGCGTAATGTTCTCGGCAAACCAGTTCAACCTTGGTGCTGAGGGTGTTATCCTCCTTGGTGCATTCTTAGGCTCACTGGTTGCAGTTTATTTTCCTATGGCAGCCGGACTTCATTCAGTAGTTTGTGTTATCATTGCCGGTATAGCAGGCGGTGTAATTATGCTTATACCTGCTCTTGTAAAGGTTAAGCTGAAAGCAAGTGAAATGGTTATTTCACTTATGCTGAACTATGTAATTCTTTATGTATGTATGCATTTCCTTAACTACTATTTCGCTGACAGATCTAAGGGCTCAGTTATGACATATGATTTCCTTGAAACAGCTAGAATAGGAACAGTAGTAGAAGGTACTGAACTTACATATGGTTTCTTTATTGCAATTATAGCAGCAATTATTATAGCAATATTTATGTTCCGTACACGCTGGGGATATGCCATCAGAATGATTGGTATCAATGAGTCATTCTCAAAATATTCCGGTATTAAGGTTGGAACTATCATTATCGTTTCTCAGATTATCGGCGGAGTTCTTTCAGGTGCCGGCGGAGCAATCGAAATCCTTGGACGTAATACCAACTTCCGTTGGAATGCACTTCCCGGATATGGCTGGACAGGCATTAGTGTAGCTATACTAGCCAAAAATAATCCTATAGCGGTTCCTTTAGCGGCAATATTCATTGCTTACCTTAACAGAGGCTGTGAGCTTATGTCTATTTACGCAGGTGTTCCGTCTGAAATGATTGACGTTATTCAGGCCGTTATATTCCTGTTCTTCGCAGCTGAACAGTTCTTGTCAGGCTATCGTCAGAAACTCGTTGTAAAAGAAGCTAAAGAAGAAATTTCTCAGAAGAATAATGCTCAGATGAAAGGAGAGAATGCGTAATGTTACAGCAATTATGTAGTTTGATTTTTACTGTAAGCTTCGGATATTCGATTATCCGTATTACATCTCCGATTCTGTTTGCAGCTCTTGCTTCTGTTGTAGCTGAAAAGGCCGGAGTTTCCAATATAGGCCTTGAGGGTATAATGCTCTTTTCATCGTTATTTGGAGTACTGTTTGCTTATTGGACAGACAGCTGGCTTATAGGTATACTTGCATCAATATTAGTCGGCGTCATTGTTGCAATGATAATCGGTGTATTTGCCCTTAAGCTTAAAACCGATATTATCCTTGCCGGTACTGCTATCAACATTGCAGGCTCCGGCGGAACAGTTTTCTTCCTTTACCTTTTCACAGGACTTAGAGGAAACACAGCCAGCCTTACTACACCTAATATGCTTACACCTAAAATCAATATTCCTATAATTCAGAATATTCCTATCATAGGTGACATATTCTCAGATCATTCGATACTTACATATGTATCGTTCATACTTGTTATAGTTGTATGGGTACTTCTGTATAAAACAGCACTCGGACTCAGAATCCGTGCCGTTGGTGAGAACAAAAATGCCGCAGACTCAGTTGGTGTTAGCGTGCTTAAAACTCAGTATATCGCAATTGCACTTTCCGGAGCACTTTCAGGTGTAGGTGGTGCATATATGTCAATGTACTATTCTCAGAGCTGGAACACTGGTATTATTGCCGGACGTGGTTTCATCGCTCTTGCAGCTCAGGCTATCGGCCAGGGCGAACCTGTGGGCGCAATGTTTGCATCGCTTCTGTTTGGATTTGCCAGTGCGCTTGCTAATAAGGTTGAGGGACTTACCGGATTCTCTTCATACCTTGTTTCAGCAATACCGTATGCAATCACAATCATCGGTCTTGTTATTTACGCTATGACTCAGCTTAAAAAGTCGAGAAAAAAATCATAAAAATCTGTTTGGAGGGTGCTTAAATGAGAAGAATACCTGTTATTCTTGATGGTGACCCCGGACATGATGACGCTATCGCATGGGTACTGGCTAATGCCAGTCCCATGCTTGATATTAGGGCAGTTACATCAGTCTGCGGTAATCAAACTATGGAAAAAACGACTTACAACGCACTTCGTATTTGTACACTTATCGGTTTAAATGTGCCTGTAGCGAAGGGCAGGGTGAAGCCGCTTCTTAGGGAGCCTATGGTTGCGCCCGGAGTACATGGACAGTCAGGCCTTGACGGTCCGCAGCTTCCTGAGCCGGCATTTGAGGTATCAGATATGGATGCTGTTACTCTCATGGTTAAGGTGATAGAGGAAAGCGACGAGCCTATAACTCTTGTACCTACCGGTCCGCTTACTAATATTGCTGCGCTTTTCCTTGCTCATCCGGAGCTCAAGAGCAAAATTGAGCATATTTACATTATGGGCGGAGGAATTCATCACGGAAACTGGGCACCTGCTGCCGAATTTAATATTCAGGTAGATCCCGAAGCAGCTGACATAGTTTTCAGAGCCGGAATCCCCATTACAATGGCAGGTCTTGATGTAACAGAAAAAGCACAGATATATCCTGAAGAATTTGATATAATTAGAAATTTAGGCAATCCTGTTGCCAAAACCGTTGCTGAGTGGTTCGACTTCTTCTTCCAGTACCATAAGGATAAAGGATATCGTGGTGCCGCAGTACATGATGCTGTAGCTGTAGCATCTATTATACATCCTGAAATATTTGAAACAAAGGATATGTATGTAGAGGTTGAGACTCAAGGACAGTATTGCTCAGGAGCAACTGTCGGCGATGTTAAGAACTTAACCGGAAAAGAGCCTAATGTTAAAGTTTTATGGAATCTTGACAGAGATGCCTTTGCTAAAATACTTATTGATGCATGTGCAAGCTATGGGGAGGTGTCTAAATAATGAGTAAAATTCCGGTATTTATCGACTGTGATCCCGGTGCTGACGATTCTATTGCATTGCTCCTTGCGGCTAAAATGCCCAATGTAGATATTGTAGGAATAGGCACAACATGCGGAAATGTTGAAGGTGAAAAAACCTATCATAACGGCCGTAAGATTGCGGCTCTGGCAGGCTTGGATGTTCCTGTTTACAGAGGTGCAGACCAGCCACTTATGAGAGAGCTTGTAACAGCAAAGTATGCCCATGGTCAGGACGGCCTCCGTGGATTAAGCTCCACACTTGCTGAGCCCGAAGGCAATGAAACAAACGAAAAGCCTTGGGATGCACTCTACAGAGAAGCTAAAGCCCATGCAGGCGAACTTGTACTTGTGGCTGTAGGTCCTATGACTAACGTGGCTATTGCCCTTGCAAAGTACAAAGAGCTGCCGTCTCTTCTCAATAAAATAGTTATTATGGGCGGTTCGGTATCATGGGGTAACATTACTCCGGCGGCTGAATTCAATATTTATGCCGATCCGGAAGCAGCCGAAATGCTCTTTAAGTGCGAAGCACCTATATATATGTTCGGCCTTGATGTTACGGAGAAGGCTTACATCACTCCTGATGAAATCGAGGAAATAGGTAAGCTTGATTCACCTCAGGCTAAGTTTTGCTATGATATATTCAAGAGCTCAATAGATTTCTATCTTTCCTGTGGAATGAAGGGCATATGCCTCCATGATCCCAGTGCAATGATGTATCTTGCATATCCTGAGCTTTTCGAAGGCAAAATGGCCGGCGTATGCGTAGAAACAAAGGCAGAGATAACAAGAGGAAAAACAGTTTGTGATTTGTTCACCGATGTCAAATTCCCATTCCAGAATACACATGTTATGAT
>JAJQDF010000038.1 GCA_021202325.1 Clostridiales bacterium
TATGAGGCCATCATGAAATACGGTCCCGTTAAGGGGCTTTACCTCGCAATAAGACGGATTTTGAAATGCCATCCCTTCCATGAGGGCGGCTATGACCCGGTACCTTGATTGAGAGAAATTTATTTGATTCTTATTTTTGCAGTCTTAAGGAGGACAACCCAAAGTGTTCAATTCATTATTTGCCGGTGCTCCGGTATTACTTGCGTCCAGAGGATCCGGAAGCCCCGGATTTATTGTAGGACCGATAGCTAAATTGCTTGGATTTTTCTATGACATTTTATTTAACTTAATTTATTCGTTTACAGAAACAGGCTCACTTATTTTGGCGATTATTCTGTTTACGCTTATCATCAAGGTTATTCTTATGCCCCTTACCTATAATCAGCTTAAGGGTACATACAGAATGCAGAAGCTTCAGCCCGAAATGAACAAGATAAGAGCTAAATATGCGGGAAAAACCGATGAGGATTCCCAGAGAAGACTTCAGTTCGAATTACAGGAATTTCAGAGAGAAAACGGCGCCAGCTCATTCGCAGGCTGCCTTCCTATGCTTATACAGCTCCCCATACTCTATGCGCTGTACTATATTTTCAATCAGCCCTATGAATATGTTGGAGTTATCAACGAGGTTTACAGCGGCCTTGCCAACGGACTTTTGAATGTCGATGCGGCAACAAGAGTAGATGTTCTCACTCCGGTTATACAGTCGCTTAATCTTACCCAGACATCATTCGATGTTTCGTTATTCGACGATGTTCTTACAATTGTTAAGAACATGAGCGATACTCAGTGGAGCACAGTTATCTCATCACTCGGTACATTAGGAAACGAGCTTACAGGCATACTTGCCCAGAAGCAGTCTATAGAGTATTTCTTCGGCTTAAACCTTGTATCTACGGCGGGACTTAGATTTCCCGGCATAATTGTGCCTATTTGCGCAGGTCTTACTACATTCCTTTCAACATGGTACATGACAAAGAGACAGCAGCAGATGACCGGCGGCGGAGACAGCCAGGCCGAGCAGATGACAAAGACAATGAATACATCCATGAATATAGTAATGCCCATTATGATGGGTGTTATCACAATAAATGTGCCTGTGGCGCTTGGTGTTTACTGGTCGCTTTCAAACCTTTTCTCAGTTGTCCAGACATGGCTTATTTATAAGACACTCGGCAAGAGAGATGCCGAAGGCAGACTTGTATATAAGGACAAGAAGGATAAGAATAAGAAAGAACAAAAGCAGAGCACCATTGTGGACAGGAACAAATTTAATAAACAGTAAAGAAGGGAGCAGGTGACAGTGGACGCAGTTCAAAAGACAGGAAAAACAGTTGATGAAGCTGTCAGTGCGGCGCTTAGTGAACTTGGCATAGTTAAAGAAGAAGCGGATATAGAAATTATAGAGGAAGGCTCCAAAGGATTTTTAGGAGTTTTCGGAGCCAAGGATGCCGTTGTAAAAGTAAAGAGAAAATTTGATCCCGAAAGAATAGCTAAGACATTCCTTAAGGAAATGTTCATAGCCATGGGATTTATAGTAAATATCGAAACAGAGCTTAAGGACAGACACCTTAATATTAAGATTAGCGGCGACGATATGGGCGTTATCATCGGAAAAAGAGGACAGACTCTTGATTCCATACAGTACCTTGTTAACCTTGCAGTAAACAAGGGCACAGCGCCTTATATAAGCGTTACCATCGATACTGAAAACTACAGGGAAAGAAGAAAGGAAACCCTTGAGAGCCTTGCCCATAACCTTGCAAGAAAGGTTAAGCATACCGGCAAGAATGTTGTTCTTGAGCCTATGAACCCCTACGAGAGAAGAATTATACATTCGGCTCTCCAAAACGACAGATATGTAACAACATATTCTGAGGGTGAGGAACCCTATAGAAACGTTGTTATCACATTGAAAGACAAGAGCGAGAGAGTAAATAACAGAGATTACAGATACTCCAAAGCAGACAAAACCGAAAGCAATAAGTAATAAACGAACATGCCCGATAGTAAACATCTATCGGGCATTTTGGATATGAGGAATGACCTATGAAAAATATATATCTTAACGATGCCATCGCCGCCATATCAACTGCCCAGGGGAACGGCGGTATAGGAATAGTTAGAATAAGCGGCAGGGACAGCATGGACATTGCCGATAAAATATTTAAAGCGGCAGACGGTGCCAAAATAAAGGATAAAAAATCCCATACAATAACCTACGGCGAGGTTGTAGATCCCAAGACCGGAGAAGTAATAGACGAGGCCCTACTTATGCTTATGCTCTCCCCCAGGACATATACTAGGGAGGATGTTGTTGAAATAAACTGCCACGGCGGATTTCATGTTACAAATAAGGTGCTGGAGGTTGTGCTGAACAGCGGCGCAAGGCTTGCCGAGCCGGGCGAGTTCACAAAGCGAGCATTCTTAAACGGCAGAATTGACCTTACCCAAGCCGAGGCCGTTATGGATGTAATAGAGAGCAAAACTGAGCTTTCCAGAAGAACGGCTGTAAATCAGCTTGGCGGCAGTGTAAAGGAAAAGGTACATGAACTAAGGGAGGAAATTCTCGATATGATTGCGGCAATTGAGGCCGCCATAGACTATCCCGAGCATGATGTGGAGGAAGAAACCCGAAGCGAAATGCACAGCCGTACAACTAAGCTTAAGGCCGAAATAAATAAGCTTCTTGAGTCGGCCGACATGGGCAGGATAATAAGAGAAGGCGCCGAGGCAGTTATACTCGGCAAGCCCAATGTGGGAAAAAGCTCACTGCTGAATCTTCTGCTTATGGAGGACAGAGCCATTGTTACGGATATTCCGGGAACAACAAGGGATACGGTGGAGGAATATATGAATCTCGGCGGAGTTCCGGTGAAAATAGTCGATACCGCCGGAATAAGGGAAACTGCCGACACAGTGGAGAAGATCGGTGTTGAAAAATCCATGAAGCGTGCCGAGGAGGCCGATATAATATTCATGATGCTGGATGCTTCCCTGCCCCTTACCGATGAGGATATGGAAATTCTCGATTTCATAAAGGATAAGCGTGCAATAATACTTGTAAATAAAACCGATGTCGGCAATGTTATTGACATTGACATTCTGCGTGAATATACTGACATAAGAAATATAATTTTTGTCTCGGTTAAGGAAAACACCGGCATGAACAAGCTGACGGAAAGATTTAAGAAAATGTTCCTAAACGGCGATATAGAGTCCAAGGAAAGCGTGCTTATAAGCAACACAAGACACAAAAATATGCTTTTCAAGGCCGAAGAAGCGCTGAATAGAGCCCTTGTTACAATTGACAGCGGTATGCCTGAGGATTTCATATCCATGGATTTGCAGGATGCTCTTAACGCCTTGGGTGAGATAACCGGAGACAGTGTTGACGACGAAATAATAGACAGAATATTTACAAGATTCTGCTTGGGCAAATAAGGAGAGTGAAATAATGTCTTATTTAGCGGAAGAAGCTGACGTAATAGTTGTGGGAGCAGGCCATGCCGGATGCGAGGCTGCCCTTGCTTCGGCCAGAATGGGGCTTAGAACAATTATATTCGCCATTAGCCTTGACAGTATCGCCATGATGCCCTGTAACCCCAGTATCGGCGGAAGCTCCAAGGGACATTTGGTCAGGGAGATAGATGCTCTCGGCGGCGAAATGGGAAAAAATATAGACAAAACATATATACAGACAAAGATGCTCAACACCGACAAGGGACCGGCGGTATATTCGCTGAGGGCCCAGGCTGATAAGGGCAGATATTCCAGGGAGATGAAAAGAACCCTTGAACAGACTGAGAACCTGTTTATCCGTCAGGGCGAGGTTTCGAAGGTCGTTGTTGAGGACGGCGAGGTAAAGGGAATAATGACATCCTCCGATGCTTTCTACAGCGCCAAGGCCGTTGTTCTTTGCATGGGAACATATATGAAGGCAAGATGTCTTTACGGCGAAACCATAGTATACAGCGGCCCCAACGGACTTATGCCGGCAACTCAGCTGAGCCAGTCGCTGCTTGATTTGGGAATAACGCTCTACCGCTTCAAAACCGGAACACCGGCCAGAATTGACGGCAGAACAATGGATTTCTCTAAAATGATACCCCAGTACGGCGACGAAAACATTGTGCCCTTCTCATTTGAGAACACTGCCGACGATATACGCAGGGATCAGGTAAAATGCTATCTCACATATACCAACGAGAATACCCACCAGCTCATAAGGGATAACCTCCACCGCTCGGCAATGTACGGCGGACTGATACAGGGAACGGGCCCCAGGTACTGCCCTTCCATAGAGGATAAGGTTGTGCGCTTTGCCGATAAGGAAAGACACCAGATATTCATTGAGCCCGAGGGTGAAAACACCGACGAGATGTATATACAGGGAATGTCAACATCCCTTCCCGAGGAGGTTCAGGTGCAGATGTACAGAACGCTCCCCGGCATGGAGAACTGCCGTATAATGCGTAACGCCTACGCCATAGAGTATGACTGCATAGATGCAACCCAGCTTAAGCTGAGTTTGGAATTTAAAAATATAAGGGGACTTTTCAGCGCCGGCCAGTTCAACGGAAGCTCCGGCTATGAGGAGGCCGCCGCCCAGGGACTTATAGGCGGAATAAATGCGGCCAGATATATACAGGGAAAGGAGCCGCTTATACTTGATCGTTCCGAGGCCTATACCGGCGTTCTCATTGATGACCTTGTTACAAGGGGAAGCAAAGAACCCTATAGGATGATGACTTCCCGTGCGGAGTACCGCCTGCTCTTAAGACAGGATAATGCCGACGAAAGATTGACCGAAAAGGGACACGATGTTGGACTTATTTCCGACGAGAGATACGAAAAATTCCTCAAAAAGATGGATATGATAAATGCCGAAATTGAGAGGGTTTCCGCCATAACGATAACGCCTAAGGACGAGGTTCAGGCGCTTTTGGATGAATATAATAGTACAAGGCTGAAATCCGGAGTTAAGCTTTCCGATCTTATAAAACGTCCGGAGCTGGATTATTTTAAGCTGGAAACGATAGATACTAACCGCCCTGACCTGCCCTACGATGTTAAGGAAGAGGTAAACATAAAGATAAAATACGAGGGCTATATTAAACAGCAGATGAACCAGGTCAGCCAGTTCAAAAAGCTGGAAAATAAACGCCTGCCCGAGGATATAGACTACAAAGAAATTAAAAATCTCAGGCTGGAGGCCATACAGAAGCTGAACAATATCCGTCCGGCATCCATTGGCCAGGCTTCGAGAATAACCGGAGTTTCCCCTGCAGATATAACGGTGCTTTTGATTTATTTGGAACAAAACAAGAAAAGGAGCGAGTAATATGTCCCCCTTGGAGAGCCTGCTTTTTGAAAGCTGCCGAAAAATAAATGTCGATTTGAGCGAAAAACAGATAAAGCAGTTCATGGACTATAAGGACATGCTGCTGGAATGGAACGAAAAAATGAATCTCACCGCCATAACCGATGAAAGGGAGATAATACTGAAGCACTTTGTGGACTGTCTTGTGCTTATGGGAAGCGCCGATTTTGCGGGCAAAACAGTAATAGATGTGGGAACCGGCGCCGGTTTTCCCAGCGTTCCCGTTAAGATTGCTTGCCCCGATGCCGATGTAACCCTTTTGGACTCCCTTGCTAAGAGGATAACATTCCTGAATGAGCTTAAAGCCAAGCTGAATTTGGAAAATACAACATGCATCCATATGAGGGCCGAGGATGGCGGTGCAGATAAAAATCTGAGGGAAAGCTTTGATTTCTGCGTGTCCAGAGCCGTGGCGAATTTGGCGGTGCTGAGTGAATACTGCCTGCCCTTCGTAAAGGTCGGCGGAGAATTCATATCAATGAAAGGGCCGGATGTCACCGATGAGCTGAACGAGGCCAAAAAGGCAGTAAAAATTCTCGGCGGAGAAATTGTCGAGGTTAAAACGGCGGTTATCCCCGAAACGGATATAACCCATAGCCTTGTGGTAATAAAAAAGGTGAAGCCCACTCCTTCAAAATATCCCAGAAAGGCCGGAAAGGCCAAAAAAGAGCCCATAATGTGAGGTTTTCGGGCAAATGATTTGCTGAAATTTGGACTAAAAAAGAATGTATAATAATAATCTCCTTTGTGTGAAGATGGTATAATGATATTAAATTATGGCAATATCGCTATATAATGGAAATACAAAGGAGGTTTTTTTGTGCCCATACAGCTTTTTAAGGAAATGGCAAACGAAATAAGTATAATCGAGCTTCCCATAGAGGAAATAAAGCCCAGCCCCTACCGCCAGAGAAAGTACATAGATTTTTATTCATTGAACCGCCTGACGGAATCCATAAGAAAATACGGCGTGCTGCAGCCCATAACGGTGAGGGTTGTGAACGGCAGACATTATGAGATTGTGGCCGGGGAAAAAAGGCTTAGAGCGGCTAGGGCTGCCGGAATGGAGAGTATACCCTGTGTGTTTATAGATGCCGATGAGGAGGAAAGTGCCGTGTTCGCCTTCACAGAAAATCTGCAGAGGAAAAATCTGAGCTTCCTAGAGGAGGCCGAGGGGTGCCGCTCGCTTATGAAGGATTTCGGAATGACGGCGGAGGAAATATCAATGAAAACCGGGATACCCTTGACGGTAATAAATACCCGAATGAAGATACTCGATATGCCGGAGGAGGCACTGCGGCTTATAATGGAGAACGAAATCGACGAGGATAGCGTGAAGGCGGTAATAAGGATACCGGATGACGAACTGAGGCTTACAGCATTGAGAGAAATAGTTGAGCAGGACATGACTGTGAAAAAATCTGAGGATTATGTGGATAAAATTTTATTCTGTATGCGTTTCGGTAGCCATTCGCAGAATATAAAGGCTACAATAAAAGATATGAAAATATTCACTAATTCCATAAAACAAACGGTGGAGATGGCAAGGAATGCGGGGATTCCGGCATATTATGATGCAACAGAAAATGAGAATGAGCTTATAATAAATATAAAAATTTTATCGTGAAATGTAAAACCTTGAGGCTCTGCCTCAAACTCCGCCAAAGACTTCGTCTCTGGACTCACCAGAAAAACTTCGTTTTTCTATTACACCAAATTTTAGTTTATCGATAATTCAAATATAATAGGCCAAGGAAAACGCAGTTTTCCGTAGAAGAGTCCAGGGATGATATCCCTGGTG
>JAJQDF010000247.1 GCA_021202325.1 Clostridiales bacterium
ACATAATATATTATAAATGGTTCGGGGCAGACTGTGCCTTTGACCGAAATCGGAGAGGAGGAAAGTAGGGCTAATATATATTATTGACTGATCATATTCTGATTGATATGCATTAAAAAATTAGCTGATAACGAAAGGAACAACAATATGGATGAGAAAAATTTAAACAGCATGGAGGAACAGCCTCTCGAGGAAATCTCGGAAGAACAGTTTTTTGAGGAAACATCTGAGGAGCAGCCTTTTAGTGAAATCTTGGAGGAGCAGTCTTCCGATGAGACCTCTGAAGATGAAGGAAAAAAGAAAATTAAACTGCCTAAGCTTAAAGGCAAAAAATCCGGCGGCTCTAAAAAGAAAAGAATAATAGCTATTATTGTAATAATAGCTTTGATATTTGCGGCCGTAAAAATAATTAGCAGCAGAAGCAGCAGCAGTTCAGAGTCGTCTACATATACATATGGAACAGCGGTAAGAACAACTATTACAAACAGCATAGAAGGTTCAGGTACCCTTGAACCGGCAGACAGCTATACTGTATCAACCCTTGTCCGCGGAGATGTACTCAGCGACTATTTTGAAGAAGGCGATACAGTAGAAAAAGGTCAGGTTCTCTACGAGCTTGATTCATCAGACATGGAAACATCCATCGAGAAAGCCCAGCTTTCTGTTTCATCGGCACAAAGAAACTACAGCTCTTCGGTAAAGGATCTTGAAAACCTTAATGTAACAACCAAGGTTGCCGGTACCGTAACAGAGGTTTTGGTTGATGTTGGAGACAAGGTAAGCTCAGGCCAGCAGGTAGCTACGGTAAGAGATGATTCCGAAATGACATTGACGCTTCCGTTCCCTGCGGATGAGGCTGAAAACTTCTATATTGGCCAGACAGCAGAGGTAACACTGTACGGTTCATTTGAAACTCTTTACGGTACAGTAACTTCAATAAGCGGATCTACTCAGGTTTCTACCGGAAACATGATGACAAAGAATGTAGAAATAACCGTTGAAAATCCGGGAGCTATTTCGGAAAGCAAGATGGCAACAGCGACAGTTGGTTCTTCGGGTTCTACACAGAGCGGTACATTTACTTTCAAGGAAGACAGAACAATATACGCTGAGGTAAGCGGCGAGGTTGCATCAATTGTAAATGATGAGGGCTCAACCGTATCAGCCGGAAGCACAATATTAATACTTGAAAGCGACAGCGTTACTAACTCCGTACAGTCGGCAGCCGATAACGTAACAGAAGCACAGTTAAGTCTTGATAACCAGTATGACAGCCTTGAAGACTATACTATTACATCTCCCATCGAAGGAACTGTAATTGTTAAAAACGTAAAAGCCGGAGATACAATAGATGATGATACATCTAAACTGTGTGTAATTTATGACCTTTTATATCTTACGATAACAATGAATATCGATGAGCTTGATATAAACAGCATTGAGGTTGGCCAGGAAGTAACAATCACAGCCGATGCTGTTGATGGAGAAACATTTATAGGTTATGTATCTAAAATTAATTTGACAGGCTCAACAACTAACGGCGTAACAACATATCCCGTTACGGTAAGAATAGATGAGCCGGGCGACGAGCTTCTCCCGGGAATGAATGTCGATACAGAAATTATTATAGGCGAGGCTGAGGACGTTATTGCGGTTCCCACATCGGCAGTCGTTAGAGGCGATATGGTGCTTGTTAAGACCGGAGCCAGCAGTAGTGATTCATCCATACCCGATGGATATGAATATGTTTCTGTTGAGACAGGTATAAGTAATGACAGTTATGTTGAAATAAAGAGCGGTCTCGAAGAAGGAGACGAGATAGCCTATATCTACAGCTCATCATCCGACAGCACGGACATGATGATGATGGGCGGTGGCATGGCCGGCGGCGGTATGGGCGGCGGCGGTAATATGGGCGGCGGTGGCGGCGGCCCGATGTAATAAGGAGGGATAGCATATGACTCCTCTAATAGAACTAAGAGATGTGTCAAAAATTTATTACATGGGTGACACCATTGTTAAAGCAGCCGACCATATAAGCTTTTCGGTATATAAAGGTGAATTTGTGGCCATTGTCGGACATTCCGGTTCAGGCAAATCAACTTGCATGAACATAATAGGATGCCTTGATGTGCCAAGTGAGGGAGAATATTTACTTGGCGGCAGAAATGTTGGACAGATGAATAAGAATGAACAGGCAGAGATAAGGAACGAAATGCTTGGATTCATTTTCCAGCAGTATAATCTTCTGCCTAAGCTGAACCTTGTGGAAAATGTGGAAGTACCGCTTATGTATGCGGGAATGTCCAGAAGCGAGAGAAGAAAAAGAGCAGAGGCGGCGCTGAAAAGCGTCGGCCTGCTTGACAAGGAAAAGCACCTTCCGAACCAGCTTTCAGGAGGACAGCAGCAGAGGGTTTCCATCGCCAGAGCTCTGGCGGGAAGACCTTCTGTAATACTTGCCGATGAGCCGACCGGTGCCCTCGACTCCAAAACAGGCCGAGATGTGCTTAAAATGCTTCAGCAGCTTCATAAGTCAGGCCATACGGTTGTTTTGATTACCCATGACAACTCAATAGCCGCAACCGCAGAAAGAGTAATAAGACTTGAGGATGGACGAAAGGTATATGACGGACCTTCAACAGATCCCAATGCTTTCGTTCATGCGGCTATTAACTTGGACGATGAGGAAGGAGGACAAGAATGAGTATATACGAATCCTTCTCGATGGCCTTAAAAAGCATTATGTCAAGCAAGGTAAGGACTTTGCTTACAATGCTTGGTATAATCATAGGTGTTGCGGCCGTTATAGTTATAACTGGCCTTGGAAACGGTTTGGAAAACTATATCAGTGAGCAGTTTGAAAGTATGGGAACAAATACTCTTACCGTGAGCATAATGGGAAGAGGCGACCGAATGATATCGGTTGACGACATGCAGGAAATAGTAGACGATTCAGAATATCTTGATCTGATGACTCCGAATGTTTCTCTTACTGGCTCTATTAAGATAGGAAGCGATACCTTAAGTTATACTTCAGGAAGCGGAGTAGGCGAGGAATATCTTGAAATAAACAGTCTTATACTTTCGGAAGGAAGAAATATTCAATACATGGATATTAAAAACCGAAAAAATGTATGTATAGTAGGCTCATATATCAATTTGGGATATTTCGGCGGACAGGGACTTGGAGAGACAATTAAGATAAATGGCCGAAGCTTCACAATAATAGGAATATTGGATGAACAGGACGACAGTACCGAAGGTTCACCCGACGACTGCGTATATGTGCCATATTCAACTTTGATGAGATTAATGAGCATGAGCTCCGTCAGCAGCTTTACTATTACGTTTGTTGACTCAGATGTGGCCGATGAAGCCGAGGATTATCTTGATACTGCCTTAACGGAGTATTTCAGTGGAGATGACGATGGCTTCAATATCACGAATATGGCTGATATGCTTGAGTCGATGACCAGCATGGTAGATACCCTGGTGCTTGTATTGGCGCTTATAGCCGGAATATCCCTTGTCGTAGGCGGTATAGGCATTATGAATATCATGCTTGTATCCGTTACAGAGCGTACAAAGGAAATTGGTATAAGGAAGGCTCTTGGTGCCAAAGAGAAATATATCATGAACCAGTTCGTAATAGAAGCCGCAATAACGAGTATATTGGGCGGTATATTGGGAATTATATTGGGATTTTTAATATGTATTGTAGCTACTCAGGTTGTAACGAGCATTATGGGAGAGACATTGAACGTTTCGCCGACAATTAATTCAATTGCACTTTCGGTTGGTATTTCAGCCGGAATAGGTATATTGTTTGGATATATGCCGGCCAAGAAGGCAGCCAGACTGAATCCTATTGATGCTTTAAGATATGACTAATTTTTCATGAATACGGATAATAATTTAAGGAGGATAATCATGAAAGGACTTAAGAAAATTGCCGGTCTGTTATTGGCAGCGGTAATGACTGTTTCAGCACTTGTTGTGCCGACATATGCGGCCACAACTCAGGCGACAGCGCTTCAGACAGTTACGGCTCTCGGCATAATGAGCAGCGACAACCTGTCGAGTAATGTAACAAGGGCTGAGTTTGCCAAAATGCTTGTTTCTGCATCGGTATATAAGGATGAGATGGGCGATGAGTCTGCAAGCTCGCTTTATAAAGATGTAAAAAGCGACAACTGGGCTGTGGAATACATAAGAGTAGCCGTTGAAAACGAATGGCTCACAGGTTATTCTGACGGAACATTCAGACCGGACAACAATATTAAATATGAAGAGGCGGCTACGGCTATACTCAAGCTTTTGGGCTACGATCCCGAAAACTTTGCCGGAATTTTCCCTTCAGCACAGATTTCAAAATTCCAGGCACTGGGATTGGATGATGATGTAAGTCTTTCTAAGGGACAGTATATTACGAGAAGCGACTGTGTTTATATTTTCTATAACCTACTTCAGGCTAATACAGCCGATGGCCAGGTATATGCAACAACTCTTGGATATAGTGTAAACAGCTCAGGCGAGATCAGCTATTCATCGCTTGTATCAACGGACTTGAAGGGCCCTTATGTATATGAGAGCGGAAGCATATTCTCTAACATTCCATTCACTGCTGCTGATGCTACTATTTACAGAAACGGTGTTCTCAGCACATCTTCTGCGATTCAGATTTATGATGTATATTATTATAATTCGGCGCTTAAGACAGTTTGGGTATACTCCAACAGCGTAACAGGAAGATACACAGCGGTTTCACCTTCATCGGCTAACCCTGAGACAGCAACAGTTGCCGGCAACACATATGAGCTTGAAAGCGCAGCTGCATATAAGCTTTCAGACCTTGGTGAGTATACAATAGGCGATATGGTAACACTCCTTCTCGGCAAGGACGGTACTGTAGTCGATGTAGTTTCAACAACATACTACAGCGGAAGCTATGTAGGAATTGTTTCGGAGATTGGTTCTGACTCATACACCAATGAGGCCGGAGCAATGATAATTGAAAGTGTTGTATATGTAACATGTACAGACGGTAATATTAGAACATATCAGACTGATACAGATAAGTTTAAGGTTGGAGATGTTGTTACAATATCATTCAACGGCACGACCAATACGGTCACGAAACAGGCAGTTAAGAGAACCAACGGTACATTCAACTCCGACGGAACGAAGCTTGGCACAAAGACGCTTGCTTCAGACTGCAACATTATTAATGTAAATCAGGATTACTCAGCATCGGTAACATATGCATCGAAGCTGGCAGGAAAAGAGATTTCAACGGATAATGTTCTCTACTATGTAACAAACGGCAGCGGCGAGATTACCGACCTTATCCTTTACGATGTAACAAGCGACGGAAAACAGTTCGGTATCATCGTAAGCAAGGAAGAAATCTACGGCGACGACGGAACATCAGATGAAGTTACAGCTACAACATATAACTACATCATTGACGGCGTATCCGGAACAGCTACTGTATCGGGCGACGACTTCAGCGGACAGAACGGCGGAGCATACTTCCAGTTCAGAAACAACGAGCTTATATATGTGGGACGCCTGTCTAGCACAACCCTTACCAACATTAGCTATGGTACAGCTTCCAACTCAAGCAAGAAGTACGAGGTAAGCGAGGATGTACAGTGCTATGTTAAAACAGGAACAAAGACCTATGAGCAGACCAACCTGGCTACTGCAATGAACACAAGCAAGTATGTTGTAACCGGATATACTTACGGAAACGAAGTAGTGCTTATAGTATTGACTGAGAGATAAAAGTACAAATAAACAGGGCGCTGAGTGAATAAGCGGATTGATTTTGCTTCTTCGCTCCGTACTCTGCTATATAATCTGTGTATCTAAAAATAATAGGGTTAATATATTACAAAAGAACACAAAAAAACGGTATAGCCACAAACGACTGTACCGTTTTTATCGTTATTTGAGCGCCTCACCGTGGGGAATATGATTGGCAATCTTTTTATAAATAAGGAATGTTACTATTGAGTTTACGCCGGCCTTTATGGCGTTGAAGGGAATGATTATGGGGACTATCATTTTAAGAACAACATCCCTGGGGGTTCCCATGAATATCGGTGTAAAAATAATGTTCCATATGCACATCATAAGCACCATTATGACCGAGCCGACTATAAGCGCCTTAACGGCTGTCTTTTTATTGCGGTGGTTCTTATACATGTTACCGGCGGCGATGGTGAAGAAGCCTGTGGCGAAAATGTGCATCATTACGCCGATAATGCCGCTCTGGGAGCTGACCGTGAAGCCCTGTATGAATGAAACAACCACCGTTAGGATAAATCCGCTCATAGGCCCGTAGAGAAACGTACATATAAAAATAGGTATATCTGCAGGATCGTATTCAAGAAACGATGCCGCCGGGAATATGGGAAAATGAATAAGGTATACAAGTATAATAGATACTGCCGCCATCATTCCCATGGTAGTCAGCTTTCTGACCTGTGATGATCTTTCCATTATAAATCCTCCTGAAAATGATATTAGCCTTGAGCATAAAACAGCCCTAGGGCATAGGCCTTAGGGCGCAAAAAAGCAGAACTAAAAATATAAGTTCCTTTATCCGGACTATACCGTCGGTTCGGGAATCTAACCCAAATCAACCCCATTGGGGTTCTCGGACTCAAGCCAAAGGCTTTTTACCGCCGGTGAGGAATTTCGCCTCGCCCTAAAACCGATACAAGTATACAGCTTTAGTAATTTGAAGTCAATAGTCAGAAGGCAAAGGGATTAATCTTCGTCGTCCCAGTCATCACAGGAATTATCACGGTCGGCGGCAATACCGAAAATACTGATAACAGTTATGCTTCCGAAAATTATTCCGATTATGGCTACTATCATAAGACATACATATTTTACTATTCTGGTTATATCAAGGTTATAAGGGTTCATATCGTTTCTCCTCTCGGTTTTTATTAAGTTTACATGCCTGCAAAGCAGGCAACTCTGTGTATGAAATCCGATTGCTCCATGCTTCGCATTTAAGCATCTACACTGTCGGAAACTTTCATAATCAAGTATATCTCAAATTTTTGCTTAGGGCAACTAAAAGAGGAAGGTGTGGACAAATAGCGCATATCGTGATATAATAAATAATATGAGAAAAGTAA
>JAJQDF010000271.1:0-6300 GCA_021202325.1 Clostridiales bacterium
TTATCATTTCTTATGTCAGTTTTTTGAGTTTACACAAAACTTGAAACGGTCTCGTGCAGTACAAAATAAATTACTCAAGCGATGACATCTATCCATTTGAGTTACCTTAAAACTACCAAATTCAAATTTTGAACAAATCTAAAATTTGCCTCCAAAAGCCACAAATGCCGCCGGAATTCACTTCTGACGGCATCGATAAACTAATATTTAGCCAATGTAGCGGAAAAAGTTTCTCGGAACTTTTTTCGCTACTGCCATCACAAAACGGAAATTCATCAAGAATTTTCACTTAACTTCATAGAGTTTACATATTCTCCAACATATTTCGGCGAATCTTTTCCGTACTTTTCAATAATCTTTATGATTGCCGAGCCAACAATTGCGCCGTCGGAAATGTCCGCCATTTTCTTTGCCTGTTCCGGTGTGGAAATACCAAAGCCAATGGCGCAGGGAACGTCCGTGTTCTCCCTTACTACCTTAACAATAGAAGCAAGGTCTGTCTTTATTTCGCTTCTGACTCCGGTAACACCGAGGCTTGAAACTATGTATATAAAGCCCTCTGCTTCCTTCGCAATCATTGCAATTCGGTTTTCGGATGTCGGTGCAATAAGCGAAATCAAATCAATACCGTATTTTTTGCATATAGGCTGAAATTCGTCCTTTTCTTCATAGGGAAGGTCGGGCAGAATGAGTCCGTCTATACCGATATTCCTGCAAGTTGATATGAACTTTTCGGCACCATAGGAAAATACAACATTGGCATATGTCATAAATACCATTGGTATACTAATATCTTGCCTCAATTCACGGACAAAATCAAATATTTTATCCGTTGTGACTCCGCCGGAGAGCGCACGAAGGTTTGCTCCTTGAATAACAGGGCCTTCGGCTGTGGGATCGGAAAACGGAATTCCAAGCTCAATTAGGTCAGCTCCGTTTTGGACAGCGGCCTTAACAACCTCTTTAGTCGTTTTGAGGTCAGGATCTCCGCAGGTTATAAATGGTATAAACGCTTTGCCGTTTTCAAATGCTTTTTTGATATTACTCATGAATATCCTCCCCTCTGTAACGTGCAATGGCCGTACAGTCCTTGTCGCCTCTGCCGGATATGGTTATTACTATGATTTTGTCCTTATCCATTTCCGGCGCTATTTTCATGGCATAGGCTACGGCATGGGCTGATTCTATGGCAGGAATTACGCCCTCGGTTTTAGACAAATATTCAAAGGCGCATACAGCCTCGTCATCAGTAATGGGAACATATTCTGCTCGTCCTATGTCATGGAGATAGGCATGCTCGGGGCCTATTCCGGGATAATCCAGTCCTGCCGAAATGGAATATACAGGCGCAATCTGGCCATATTTATCCTGGCAGAAATATGATTTCATTCCGTGGAAAATTCCCTCTCTGCCGGTATTTATAGTAGCCGCAGTTTCAAATGTATCGATTCCTCTGCCGGCCGCTTCACAGCCTATGAGTCTTACATTCTTGTCGTCTATAAAATTGTAAAAGCTTCCTATGGCATTGGAGCCGCCGCCGACACAGGCAATAACCGCATCCGGCAGTCTGCCCTCCTTTTGAAGCATCTGTTCCTTAATTTCCTTTGAAATAACTGCCTGGAAATCACGTACAATCATAGGGAACGGATGAGGTCCCATAACCGAACCAAGGCAGTAATGCGTGTCCGCAATACGGGATGTCCATTCACGCATAGCCTCGGAAACAGCATCCTTAAGGGTGGCCGTTCCAGTTTTAACAGGAATAACCTCTGCGCCGAGAAGTCTCATTCGGTAAACGTTGAGTGCCTGGCGAATAGTGTCCTCCTCGCCCATAAATACTACACATTCCATGCCCATAAGTGCGGCGGCAGTAGCTGTTGCCACACCGTGCTGTCCGGCGCCGGTTTCGGCAATAAGTCTGGTTTTGCCCATCTTTTTGGCAAGCAATGCCTGACCGAGTACATTGTTAATTTTATGAGCTCCGGTATGGTTCAAATCCTCACGCTTTAAGTAAATCTTTGCTCCGTCCAAATCCTTTGTCATTTTTTCGGCATAATAGAGCCTTGACGGTCTTCCTGCATATTCGTTGAGCAGTTCGGTAAGCTCTCTGTTAAATTCCGGATCGTCTTTATAATGATTATACGCTTCTTCCAGTTCAATGACAGCATTCATAAGCGTTTCAGGGATATACTGTCCGCCGTGAATGCCGAAGCGTCCGTTTTTATTTGTCATTTATTATCTTCCTTTCCAAACACACCTCTTACACTGTGTACAAAATTTGTCATTTTGGCTTTATCCTTTAAGCCGTCTGTTTCAATGCCGGAGCTTACGTCTACGGCATAGGGCTTTATCGTTCTGACCGCTTCCTCAATGTTTTGACAGTCAAGCCCTCCGGCAAGGAAATACGGCCTCTCTATATCTTTTATAAGCTCCCAGTCAAAGGCCTTGCCGGAACCTGCGCCTGAATCCAGCAGAACATAATCGGCCGAACATTCCTGAACCGCTTCCGTATCGGCCTTTTTAGAAACCTTAAAAGCCTTTATTATACTCTTATCCGTAAGAAGTCTGAGCTTTTTTATATATTCTTCGTCTTCATCGCCGTGAAGCTGTGCTATGTCAATTGTTCCGCTGTTTAAAAGCTCCGCTACATTTTCCGGGCTCTCGTTTACAAAAACGCCCACGGCATTAATATTTGAATTCAAAGCCTTTTTAAGCTCCGCTGCCCTTTCTGGGGAAACATATCTCTTGCTCTTTTTTGCAAATACAAATCCTATATATTCTGGCTTAAGCTCATTGACGGCCTCAATATCGCATTTCCTTGAAAGGCCGCAAAGTTTAACCTTCGTCATAATGCCTCACCTCTCAGTTCATCCAGCTTTGCTTTTTTGTCCTCCGCTCTCATAAGCGCCTCACCTATGAGCACGACGTCAGCTCCTATTTCTCTCAGCTTCTTTACATCATCGCTGTTTTTAACGCCGCTTTCGGAAACAAACAATATTTCAGGCGGTATCATTTTGCGGAGTCTTCCGCTGTTTTCGGTATCTACCGAAAAATCTTTGAGATTTCGGTTGTTAACACCTATTATACGTGCCTTGGCATTTACCGCTGTCTGTATTTCGCCTTCGTCATGGGCTTCAACCAGTGCGGACAGGCCAAGCTCATCGCAAATTTCTATATATTCCTTAATCTGTTCCTCGCTTAGTATGGAGCAAATCAGCAGCACAGCCGAAGCTCCCAGAAGTTTTGCTTCATATATCATATATTCATCCACAGTAAAATCCTTGCGCAGGCATGGAATAGAAACGGCATTTGTTATTTCTTTCAAATATTCGTCGCTTCCCAAAAACCATTTAGGCTCGGTCAGCACCGATATGCAGTCGGCACCGGCAGCCTCATATTCCTTGGCAATTTGAAGATAAGGAAAATCCAGAGCAATGAGTCCCTTTGAGGGCGAGGCTTTTTTACATTCGCAGATGAATGACATTCCCGGTTTTTTTAAAGCTTTTTCAAAACCAAAATCACCTTTCGGCATTGACATGGCCTTATTTTTTATTTTCTCAAGGGGCATTTTGAGCTTTGCCTGTTCGGTACGCTCACGGGCATGTTCCGCAAGCTCATCAAGTATTGTCATTATTCCGCCTCCGGTCTGTTGCTTATCTCAACAAACTTATTGAGAGTTTCAAGTGCCTTGCCGGAATCTATGAGTTCAGACGCCAGTTTAACTCCGTCTGCCATTGTTTCAGCCTTGCCGCAAATATAAAGCGATGCGCCGGCATTGAGCAGTACGGCATTTCTCTTAGGTCCTTTTTCGCCGTTTAATATAGCCAGTGTAATATTGGCGTTTTCCTCAGGTGTTCCGCCGACTATATCTTCCTTAGTTCCCCTTTCAAGGCCGAAGTCCTCGGGTTTTATTGTATACGACTTGAACCAGCCGTCTTTAAACTCGCATACAGCCGTAGGTGCACTTATTGATATTTCGTCCAGCTTATCCTTGCCGTAGACAACCATACCTCGTTTTACACCCATATTTGTCAGTACCTGCGCCAGGGGCTCCATAAGATATTCGTCATATACGCCCATGAGCTGCATTTTGGGATTTCCGGGGTTCGTCAAAGGTCCGAGAATATTGAAAACTGTACGGAATCCAAGCTCCTTGCGGATAGCGCCGACATATTTCATAGATGTATGGTATTTCTGAGCAAAGAAGAAGCACATTCCGACCTCATTTAAAAGCTCAACGCATCTCTTGGGGCTCTGCTGTATATTTGCGCCAAGTGCTTCAAGGCAGTCTGCCGCTCCCGACTTAGAAGATGCGGCTCTGTTTCCGTGCTTTGCTACCTTAACTCCGCCTGCGGCAGCAACAAAGGCCGCCGTTGTTGAAATATTGAAGCTGTGGGAACCGTCTCCGCCTGTTCCTACTATTTCAAATAAATCCATGTTATGGTCAATCTTAAGGGCGTGTTCCTTCATGGCCACAGCACAGCCCAAAATCTCATCAATTGTTTCAGCCTTGGCATTCTTTGTGGAAAGAGCCGAAAGGAATGCGGCATTCTGTGTGGCAGTGGTTTCTCCGCTCATAATTTCATTCATTACCGTGTAGGCTTCATCATATGTAAGGTCCTGTTTGTCTACTATTTTTATTGTTGCTTCTTTAATCATAATATATCTCTCCTTTACAGATTAATAAAATTCTTTAACATTGTTTTTCCGTCAGGCGTCATTATTGATTCCGGATGGAACTGTACGCCGTAGATTAGGTATTCCTTATGGGACACCGCCATAATTTCGCCGTCCGTTGTTACTGCAGCAATATTCAGGCAGTCAGGAATTGTTTCGGCATCCGCCGCCAGTGAATGATAACGGGCAACGGGCATTACCTCGGGGCAATTTTTAAATAACTGGCAGTCCTTATCATATGTTATGTTTGACTGCTTGCCGTGCATAAGCTTTTTGGCATATGTTATTCTTGCTCCGAAGGCGGCGCATATTGCCTGATGACCAAGGCATACCCCAAGGATGGGAATATCCTTGCCAAGGTTTTTAACCACATCTATAATAACGCCTGCATTTTCCGGTCTGCCGGGGCCCGGAGATAATATAATTCGGCTCGGATTAAGAGCCCTTATTTCTTCAACAGTCATTTCATCGTTTCTAATTACCTTTATATCCGGCTCAAGCTCGCCCACAAGCTGATAAAGGTTATATGAAAAGCTGTCGTAATTATCAATCAGTAAAATCATAATGTATCCTCCTGTGCAAGTTCCAGAGCTTTGAGTGACGATTTGGCTTTGTTTATGCACTCTTCGTATTCCTTTTCAGGAACAGAATCCGCCACAATGCCGGCGCCGCTTCTTACAAATACCTTTCCGTTCTTTTTATAGGCAATTCGTATGGCAATGCAGGTATCCATATTTCCGGTGAAGTCTATATAGCCAATGGCTCCGCCGTATATGCCCCTCTTATTGTTTTCAAGCTCACCAATAAGCTGGCAGGCTCTAATCTTCGGTGCGCCGGAAAGGGTCCCTGCCGGAAGCACAGCCTCTATAGCATCCAGTGCGTCGTGGTTCTCGGAAATTTCCCCTCTTACCGTTGAGCCGATGTGCATAACGTGAGAGAAACGTTCAATTGAGTGGAGCTTTTCCACCTGAACCGTGCCGAATTTGCTTATCTTGCCCAAATCGTTTCTGCCAAGGTCAACCAGCATATTGTGCTCAGCAAGCTCTTTTTCATCGGCAAGAAGCTCTGCTTCAAGGGCTTTATCCTCTTCATCGGTTTTGCCCCTCGGCCTTGTTCCTGCCAGAGGGAATGTGTGAAGTATGCCGTCCTCCAATTTAACAAGGGTTTCGGGCGATGCTCCTGCAACTTCAACGTCCGTTCCCGAAAAATAGAACATATAGGGTGACGGATTGATAGTTCTAAGCACACGGTACGTATTGAGCAGGCTTCCTTCAAAGGGAGCGCTGAGACGGTTGGAAAGCACAATCTGGAAAATATCACCCTCATGGATATAGTGCTTAGCCTTCTTGACCATTCCGCAGAATTCCTCTCTACCAAAGAGCGGTGTAACCTTACCCAAAAGCTTTCCTCCAGGCTCGTTTTTCTTTTCGCCGTGACGGAGAAGGTCAACCAATTGATTCAGCTCCATAACAGCTTTGTTGTACCCTGCTTCCACATCGGTAAGTGTCATATTTACAATGAGAATTATTTTTTGTCTGAGATTGTCAAAGGCAATAACCTTATCAAAAAGCATTAAATCGACATCCTTAAAGTTTTCGCTGTCCGACACATCGCATTTTACGG
>JAJQDF010000271.1:6310-7152 GCA_021202325.1 Clostridiales bacterium
GGACGGCTCGCTGTATCCCAGATAATCGTAGGAAAAGTAGCCTACCAATCCGCCGGTAAAAGTCGGCAGATAGGAAAATCTAGGACTCTTATATTCGCCTAAAATCTGTCTGAGATAATCGGAAGGATTATCTGTTTTTACCTTCAGGTCGCCGATTTTCATTTCGCCGTTTACACAGGTTATCTCCATTTTAGGATTGAAGCCCAAGAATGTATATCTGCCCCATGTTTCATTGGCTTGAGCCGATTCCAGCATATAGCAGTGGGTGGATACATTTTTAAGTATTTTCATAGTTTCGATGGGAGTTGTGAAGTCCGAAAGCATTTCACAGCTTACTGGCAGTACATTGTACTTACCCTCTGCCGCAATTTCCTTCACTTCGCTTAGAGTTGGCTGAATTTTCATTTTCATTATCTCCAAATAAAAAATTCCTTTGACTTCTGCCAAAGGAAATAAAAAAGCCCTTGACAGAAATATTATCTGTCAAGGACGAATAAACTTTATCCGCGGTGCCACCTTGATTCACGTAAAATACGTGCCCTTAAGCAGGATACCAACATATCCCCGGCAAATGACGTCTGCCTTCAACGTCGCAGAATACTTTGTGAAAATCACATTTGACTGCGCCCTCAGCGGTCCATTTGACAAATTGTATCTCACCCGACTCTCAGCAGCGCAGGCTCTCTGTAAAGGCATATTTGCCGTTATCTCCGCTTCAACGGTTTATCTATTAAACTGAAGTTATTTTAGCACGAGTAAAACTATTTGTCAATACCTATTATGATAGAAGATAGTGTAAGTTTATTGTAGGAATCAAATAAGCAGAATACCCCCAACAATGT
>JAJQDF010000215.1 GCA_021202325.1 Clostridiales bacterium
GCAATAGTAACTAGGAGGTGTAATAAATGGCAAAGTGTGAAATTTGTGAAAAAGGTATGCTTACAGGACACAGAATCAGCATCAATCGTAGTCAGGTCAGCAGACGTGCCAACAGAAACTGGAAACCCAATGTAAAAAAGGTTAAAATCAATGACAACGGAACAATCAGATCCATCTACATCTGCACAAGATGCCTCCGTTCCGGTAAAGTAACACGCGCTATCTAAAGCATGCTACCTTTCATATAAGAACACTAAAGTTGAAGTCCGTCGGATTTCAACTTTTTTCTTTGCATTAAATTTCCTTTCGAATATCTGCCCTTTAACAGTCCCTATCCATGAGCAGATACAGCCCTGCCACCGCAATGACAATGGCCGCTATCATTCCCCACAGCGGTATAAACCTGGCTATTAACATTCCGAGGCCGAATGCCGTAAGCACCGCCCCTATACATTTTTTCTTTATTCTGTCCATTATTTGCTCCGGCGCCGTTTTTATATAATTATATGCCGGAAACCTCACTTTTTGAACATCATATATCAGCCTAATATCAACATCTCAACGGCTACCTCGTCATCAACTCTGCCCGACTTTATCATATAGTCGGTTTCAATGCATTTGTTCAGAGCCTTTTCCAAATCCTCATAGGAAAATTCCCTGCTCTGTCTGACCGCACCCTTTGCCGCAAAGGGATGCAGTCCCAATTTTTTTGCTATATCCGCATCGGAATATCCGTTTTCATTAAGATTTTTGCATTTAATAATAATTCTGAACTGCCTTGATATAAGTGCAAGTATTCCTACGGGCTGTTCGTTATACAAAAGCATATTCCTGTATATTTCAATGGCTTTTTCCTTCTTGCCTGCTATCATCGCATCAATCATATCAAACACTTTTGTCTCGGCGTTTTTAGCGCAGACGGCATCTATATCTTCAATAGTAACCGTCTTTTTATCGCCCAAATAGGCAAGGAGCTTGTCACTCTCGGTCTTACGCTGTTCTAAGTCTGCCCCGCAGTTTCTTACCATGTACATGCATACAGATTTTGTGGTCTTTATTCCGTTTTTTGTCAGCTTTTTTTCAAGTATTGAGGCCAAGTCATCGTCCTTAAGCTTATCATACACCGCCACTTTGCCGTTTTTTTCCGCCGCCTTATAGAGCTTAAGCCTTTTATCGGCCTTTTCTTCGGAAAAGACTATGCAGGTCGTCTCCGGTATATCTGCAATATAATCGGCAAGGAGGTCGCTTTCAGCCTTTTTGCCCTCCGAAAAAAAGCCGCAGTCCTTCACAAGTATAAATCTCTTATCGGCAAGGAACGGAAAGGTCTCGGCGGCCTCTATTACCTGTCCGGCTGTAGTTTTGACATCGTTAAACACCGACAGATTCATAAGCTCGGCCGCTTCATCCACAACCTTTTTCTTTATCTTGTCCTCCCATGCCCTTCTGGAATAGGTGTCCACTCCGTACAGCAGGTAGCATTTTTCAATTTTGCCAGTCAAATCTATATCGTTTTTAGTATCTTTTTTAGCCATAAAAATTTTCCTTTTTAACCAAATGTCTTTAGACTATAGCCCTCGTCCGTGCAGGCAACAACAACCGCTCCGTCCTCGCCCGTGACATAAACATTCATACCGAAATAATTCAGTCTTTCCAGAACTTCATCATGAGGAAATCCGTAAATATTGTTCTCAGCGGCCTCTATAACCGCCGTATCTGCTCCTGTCACAGCTAAGAATTCTTCTGTTGATGATGTTTTTGAGCCATGATGGGCTATCTTTATTATATCACACTTTATATTCTTTTCCGATAGCTTTTCTTCATCTTCTGCCTCAATATCGCCGGTAAAAAGAATTTTGTTCCCTTCGACCTCTGCCATCAGAACCAGTGAAGTGCTGTTTTCACCGTCCGCTTCAACGCCATCCGGATAAAGGCACTCTATTCGGCAATTTTCCGTTTCAAAAATATCACCTTCGGAAGCATAGAATATAGAAATATTCTGTTCATCAGCTGCCGACAATATCTCATCCAGCTTATCGGAATGTTCTGCATCCGAGAGCACTATCTGCCTTACATATCCGGCATCTATTAGCTCAATAGCACCATCTGCATGGTCTGAATCCGTATGGGTAATAAAGAGCAAGTCCGCCTTTGTACCCTTGGCCTTCAAATACGGAATAACGGCACTTTCCGCTCCGCCGCTCGGCCCTCCGTCAATGACAGCGGTAATCTCGCCGGGAACATATATGAGGGAGGCATCGCCCTGTCCGGCATCGAAAAATACAATTTCCGGAGCCGCTGTAATATTTATTCCGGCAAGTACAACTGCAAATACCGCAAAGCCGGCAGAAGTTATTCTAAGAGCAGTCCTGTTTCTTCTTAAAATCACAGCACACAGCATGAATATGTATATTGCCGTTACAGCATATACCGACGGCTTAGCCGTCTCAACATAAAATACCGAAGACGAAACCATATCCGCCGCAATATTATATAAATGAAGAATTAAGTACATTATTTTTGCCGCAATAGTGCCAAGTCCGGTAAAGGAAAGCAGCCCCGCAGGTATTGCTGCTCCGGCGGCAAAGCTCAGATACGGGACGGCTATGATATTTGAAACAACCTCTATGAGAGACACTCCGCCGAAATAGTACATAGTCATAGGTGTTACCGCCGCCCAGACAATCGTCGAAAATATCACTGTTTTCGTAAGCTTTGCTTTTATATCCTTGGTAATTTCCAGCGCAAACACAACCGCCGTTATTCCAATGTATGAAAGCCGGAACGACACATTCCACAGATATATGGGATTTATGCAGAGCATAATAAACGCACTGAACGCTATAGTGTTGAAGCTGTCAGAATTTTTTCTCAGCATCAGTGCAGTAAATGCCGTTACCGCCATTATAACCGCTCTGACAGCCGACGGAGAAAATCCCGTAAATGCCAAATAGAATACCAGAAACACAGAAACTATGGGCACAGCTCTCTGCTTTTTAAGCTTCAAAATTCTCGTAAGCACATAGAATAACATCCCCGAAACCGCCGATATATGCAGTCCAGATATTGCAAGCACATGGCTCACACCCATATATCTGAACATATCATTGATTTCATCGTCAATGTCGTATCTGTATCCCGTCGTCAGAGCCTTGGCAACGGCGGCTTCCCTCTCGAGCATATTTTCATCATAGAAGCTGTTAATATGCTCCCTCAGCGCCTCTACCTTATATATAAAGCCGCCGTTTTGTCCAACAACATCGGCATCACTGCTCCACGCCGAATAGTCGAAACCCCTCGACAGCATATACTTCCTATAGTCTGTCTGATATGGATTTGTGGGCGCATCAAAGGCATAGAGCCTTCCCTCGGCCTCTATAATATCCCCGGCACTGACCTCAGCATTGTCCACCGTAAGATATACCCTCAGGCCTTCGCCGCTGTAAACCTCTCCATCGGAAATATACTCCGTATCCAGCGTTATAGCCGTCTTCCCATTATCGTTTGTGTGCCATTCACGCACAGTACCCCGGATAGTAATATCGCCGCCGACCATCTGCTCCGCTGTCATATCCGCCGGAGTCAGCGCCGCATTACACAGCATTATCCCTATAACCGCAATAAGCGGCATAAAAAGCGGCTCAAATATTCTGTTTTTTGCCGCAAAAAACACAGCGGCGGCTGTAATTGCCACAACTACAGCCGCTGTATATATCCCATCTGTATATTCCGCCGCCGCTATGCCGACAGCAAGGCTTATTAAAAACCATATGAACGGCCTTCTCATATAATCACCGCTTACTCAAAGGAAATATTATAATTCGGTTCAATCGGCATACTAAAGTCCATTATATTATTGTAGTTATCTATCTTCTCGCCGTTAATCAGAAACTGTACCCTAGTCACATCCTCCAGCTCGCCCAGTGAATTGACAATACAGTATACCGCCGCAACGGCATCGCTGTCGGTTCCTGTCTGCTTAGATACAAACTCGCCGCTTAAGTCTACATAACATATTCCGTCGGCCGAGCTTATATCCCTTATCTTTGTATCGGTAGGAATTACGCTCTTAAGGTCTTCATCCTCGGGGCCCAGTATGAGCTGTTCAACAACATATCTCTCTATGGGCTGGTTGGGGTTGACCTCAACCTCCCTTATCTCCGTATCAAGTCCGGTGTCGTCCTCGCTCTTGAAATAAAGCGTTAGTATCTCATAGTTTGTAGGCTCGGCAGATATATTGCCGTCAATGACAATGTCCTCCCGGCCGAGCTTGCCCAAATACTGTCCGTTGGTCATTTGTATGGGATTCGAGTCAACGGTAATATAAACATAGTCCACAAAGTCCAATGAAGTAAACGTATAGACCGCCGCTGTCTTAAACGCCAGCTCCTCCCCTGCCGTCATAGAAGAATAGGCAGAATTGAAGTCCAACGACAGCAGGCCGCTTTCTATCATTACACTGTTCAGCTCCAGGTCATCCGGAACCGCAGTGTTGCTTTCATCAGTCTTTTCCCTCATCTTTGAAAAGGCATACTCCACCATCTGCTCCTGCGTTTCTCCCTCCAAGGCGGTTGTTTCAGCCTTAAGCGTCTGAGATGCTATCTCTATTCTGTATATCTCGCAGGCAGCAGTACCCTCCGAGCTTCCCGGAAGTTCAATATTACTGCTCTCACAACCGCACATGATAACTACAGCCATGAGCATCGCCAATATAAATTTTATCCTTCTCATACAGCTCACCCTTGTTTAACAGGAATAGTTATTACAAATGTAGTGCCCTCATTTTCCTTACTGGAAACCTTTATACTGCCGTTATGCATAAGTACCGCAGATTTTGCAATGGCCAGTCCAAGGCCGGTTCCTCCGGTCTCCCTGTCTCTGTTCTTGTCAACCCTATAGAACCTGTCGAAAATCTTATTTATTTCCTCATCGGCAATGCCGACACCCGTATCGGCAACGGTAATAAATACATTCTGATTGTCCGCATCCAGCGTAACATCAACCTTTCCGCCGTCCACATTATATTTAATGCCGTTTTCGATAAGGTTGGACACCGCCAGTGAAATCTTCGTTTCCTCAACCTCGGCGGTAACGGTTCTTATTTTATCGAAGCTCAGCGTTACGTTATTTTTCTCGGCAATGGGCTGAAGCCTCTTTACTATGTCGCCCACCATATCGCCCATGTTTATTTCCACAGGCTGAAGCTCAACCTCCTGACGGTTCATCCTCGATAATGTCAGCAGGTCGTTTATAATGGCCGTCATTCTGTCTACCTCGGAATTTATATCCCGCAGAAATTCCACATACATTTCCTTCGGAACGGTGTCAGGATCCTGTATGAGTATGGAGTCGCTCAGAACCTTTATTGAGCTCAGCGGCGTTTTCAGCTCGTGGGAAACATTGGAAACAAATTCCTGACGGTTCGTCTCTATCTGATCCAGCTTTTCGGCCATGTTGTTGCTGGACTCCGCCAGTTCGGCAAGCTCCGTATGCAGGAAGTCGTTCACCGGTATTCTCTGGTCAAAATGCCCCTCGGACATTTTCTTTATTACATCAATCGTTCTGTTCAGCGGATTGGTGAACCACCATGTAAACACAGTGTTGGAAATTATAACAATTATTACAAGCAAAAGTATAATGTTAAAGAGCGTATGCCTTATGGCATCCACATTTTCCGCAATGTCGCTTATTGAACCGCATACAAGCACAACGCCTATACAGTTGGAACGGTCGTCCACTATGAAAACCGCTGCATGAATTGTGTCGTTGTCCTCGACCTTTGCCACGTCCTTATTGTTCAGCGCATCGACGATTTCCGGCAAAAAATAGGTCTTTCCCTCTTCGGTTTTATTGGAATCGTTCACAACAACGCCTGTTTTGTCCAAAACAATTATCCTATATCCGCTCTCCTTACTGGTCTGATTTATGTCGTAATCAAAAAGCACGGCCTTTACTTCGTCATACATATAGTCGGAAATGCTTATATGTCCGGAAATGATATTTGCCTGCTGCAAAAGCTCCTTCTTTCGTTCCTCGACAAAATAGCTCTGCATGGAACTAAGCGCCACCTGCGTCATTATGAGAAGGGGCACTATTCCAATAAGCATATAGGTCGCCAAAAGCGTCCATTTAAGTTTTACATTTCTTTTAGCCAAAGTAATAGCCAACTCCCCATTTTGTAAAAATATGTTCAGGTGCGCTCGGCTTCTTCTCTATCTTTTCCCTAAGCCTTCTCACATGGACATCAACCGTCCGCACATCGCCGGGGTAATCAACGCCCCATACCGTATCAAGCAGTTTTTCCCTGCTGTAAACCTTGCCCGGGGTTTTCATAATAAGCTCCAACAGGTCAAACTCCTTCGCCGTAAGGAAAGCCTCTTTATCGCCGACAAAAACCCTGCGGCTATCCATATCGACACGCAAGTCCCCTGCCGTCAGTTCGTTTTTAACAGGCAAACTTTCGGAAGAAGACTTTGCCCTTCTCAGAACCGCCTTTATTCTGGCCTTAAGCTCAAGAATATTAAATGGTTTCGTCATATAATCGTCGGCGCCGTACTCCAGTCCCATTATTTTGTCCATATCCTCGCCCTTGGCCGTAACCATTATTATGGGCATCTGCGAAAATTCCCTGACTTCACTGCAAACCTGAAGTCCATCTATTTTAGGCAGCATAAGATCGAGAATAGCCAAATCATATTTATTTTTCTTAATAAGATCCAAGGCTTCCTCGCCGTCATATGCGGCATCAACAATCATTCCGTCCTGTTCGAGAGAAAATTTAATCCCCTTCACAATAAGTTTTTCATCGTCAACAACAAGTATTTTATTAGCCATCTAAACGCCTCCATCCCGGCTCTATACATAACAGTTATCAATGATAACCTTTTCCATAATCAAAGTTATTCCGTCAACATTCTTTATATCATCCACGCTTTGGAAATCTCCGTTCTGCTCCCTGTAAGCAATTATAAGCTCCGCTTCTTCTTTCCCGATATACATAAGGGAATCCAATTCGTCCACATCGGCCGTGTTAAGATTAACAAGCCCGCCATTTTCTGCCATTTCGGTCACAGTCGTTTCCGCCGGAGAATTATCCTCAATCGTAATTTCTGTGTTCTCCCTTACAGTATACCAGTGTATAAA
>JAJQDF010000031.1 GCA_021202325.1 Clostridiales bacterium
CTTCGGAAGTGAATTCCTCAGGCGGTGTCTGTTATACATAATAGTTACCTGAAAATAATAACTCTAAATTTTATATAAATCTCAATTTTGCCGACAAAAGCAGTGAACGTCCGAGGAATTCACTTCCGAGGACGGCGAAACTTAGGAAAAACCAATGTAACCGGAAAAGTTTCTACTGGAACTTTTCCGGTTGCTTCCACAAGAAAAGCCCGAAACCAACAAGGTTTCGGGCTTAGCGGCCTTGCCGCTTAGTACTTGTGACACGCACACATATGTCCCGGGGAGATTTCTTTAAGCTCAGGGAGCTCTTTGAAGCATATATCCTCCGCAACAGGACATCTTTGGCAAAAACGGCATCCGGGCGGAATATCTATTGGGCTCGGAGGATTTCCGTTTATGGCCGGAGCTTCTTCACGTTTTCTGGGATCCAGATTCGGCGATGAGCGAATCAGTATATCCGTATAAGGATGAAGCGGCTTTGAATATATGTCCTTTGTATCGCCTAACTCGACAATCTTGCCGAGATACATAACCGCCACTCTGTCGGCTATATAATAAACTACGTTAAGGTTATGGGAAATAAACAGTATGGTAAGACTGTATTCCTTCTGAAGCTCCTTAAGAAGGTTCAAAATCTGCGCCTGAATTGATATGTCAAGGGCAGAAACCGGCTCGTCGGTAACGAGGAACTTGGGGTTAACCGCCAGCGCTCTGGCAATTCCAATCCTTTGGCGCTGTCCTCCCGAAAATTCGCTGGGGAACCTGTCTATGGAATCCTGGCTCATACCAACCTTTTCAAGTATATCGTTTATTTTTTCGTCAACTTCGTTCTCAGTGCAGATCTTATGGTATAAAAATTCCTCTTTAAGCATATCGCCTACCGTCATTCTTGGGTTCAGCGATGAATAGGGATCCTGGAATACCATCTGGCTGTTTCTCTTGAGCGGCCTCAGTTCCTTTTGGCTTATTTTGGTTATGTCCTTGCCTTCCATTATAATTTGGCCGGAATCGGGCTCGTAAAGCCTTATTATCGTACGGGCAAATGAGCTTTTTCCGCAGCCGCTCTCGCCAACAAGCGCCAATACCTCGTTTTCGTATATGTCAAGGTCTATATCGTCAACGGCCTTAACCGATTTCTGCGGTTTGCGGGCTATTGCCTCTGTTATTTTTCTTGGGATAGGGAAATATTTTTTCAGGTGTTTTATTTCGAGAAGCTTAGTTCTTTCTTCACACATTATTATCACCTTCTTCATCAATACTTATAAGGCCCTCTGCGCCAATGAGCTTTTCATGGTAATGACATCTTACCATGTGTCCCGGAGCAATTTCTGTCATTTCCGGCAAAGCTGTGTCGCATATTTCCTCCTTAAAGGGACACCTAGGTGCAAAGGGACAGCCTTCAGGAAGCTCCGCCAGCGACGGTGCTGAACCCTTAATCGGTTTAAGCGAAGAGTTCTTTTTCTCGGTACTGGGAAGAGCATCTATAAGTCCCTTGGTGTAGGGGTGCCTGGGGGTTGTGAAAAGCGTAAGTGTATCCGCTGTTTCAACAAAATATCCCGCATACATTACGGCAACACGGTCGCACATCTGGCTGACAACACCCAAGTCATGGGTTATAAGCAGTACGCTCATTCCAAGCTGGCCTTTTATCTGATTTATCAGTTTTATAATCTGATCCTGTATCGTTACATCAAGAGCCGTCGTAGGTTCATCGGCTATAAGAAGATTGGGATTGGCAGCAAGGGTTATGGCAATCATTGCTCTCTGCCTCATGCCTCCGGAAAACTGATGTATGTACTCCTTGAGTCTTTTTTCGGGCGAAGGTATTCCAACAAGACGGAGCATTTCGATTGCTCTCTCTTCCTTTTGTTCTTTGGTCATGTCCGTGCCGATAAACTGCTCATACATCTGGGCTTTTATGGTAAGAACAGGGTTGAGGGCAGTCATGGGCTCCTGGAATATCATGCCTATTTCTTTTCCTCTTATTTTTCTCAGCTTATCATTGGAAAGCTTTAAAATATCTTCGCCTTTGTATAATATTTCTCCGCTTGGGATTTTCGCATTTTCTGCAAGCAGACGTATTATGGCTCTGCTTGTGGTGCTCTTTCCGCAGCCGCTCTCGCCTACAAATCCGAAGGTTTCACCCTTTTTTATATCAAAGCTTACTCCGTTTACAGCCTTCATTTCCCGTCCGTTGGAGTAAAATCTAACATTCAAATCTTTGACTTCCAGCAAAACATCGCCGGTATTAATATTATCGCTCATAGTTTGTCACCTCCTCATATATCAACGGCCTTTTTGCCTTAATCTGTCCGACAGACCGTCGCCGATAAGGCTGAAGCCAAGGCCGGTAACAACAAGGAAAATACCGGGGAATATTGTTATCCACCATGCTACTGACAAAAATGATTTGCCTCCGGATATAATTGCGCCCCACTCGGGTGTGGGAGCCTGAACACCAAGGCCGAGATAACTCATAGCTGCGCCTGACATCATACACATAACTATGTCGGATGCTCCGTAAACTATGGCGCTGGAAAGAACGTTTGGTATTATGCTTCTGAATATTATTCTTAAATCGCTGTAGCCAAGAACCTTGGCAGCCTCAACATATTCCATATTTTTAACTACAAGAACTTCGCTTCGCACAAGCCTTGTGTATTCCTTCCATCCTACCAGCCACATGGATATGAAGAGAGCCTTTATTCCGGCGCCTGTGATGGCAACTATGGCAATGGCCAGTACCATGTAAGGGAATGCCATGAATATATCCAGCACTCTCATAAGGAAGGCATCAACTTTTCCGCCGTAATATCCGGATATTATACCTACGGCCGTTCCGATAAAGAACGGAACTATCATTGCTCCGACTCCTATGAACAGGTCTATTCTTGTTGAGTATATAACCCTTGAAAAAATATCTCTGCCGTAGTTATCGGTTCCGAAAATATGCTCGCTGGACGGAGCCATCAGCATAGCCTGAGAATCTATAGCCTCCGGATCAAAGGATGTGAATGCGGAGGGGAATAACGCCAAAATGACTGCTATTCCGACTATTATAATGCCTATGGTAAGGGAAACATTTATTTTTATCGGTTTTTTATTCATATATCATCCCTCACTTTCAGCTAAGCTTAACACGGGGGTCGAGTATTGAATACAAAATATCCGTTATGAGGTTGATTACCATAACAACCACAACGAACATTATAATAATTCCCTGAACAACCGCATAATCCCTTGCGTAAATACTGGTTACAAGAAGTGCGCCGATTCCCGGAAGGGTAAATACGTTCTCAATTACAATACTTCCGCCGAACATAGCTATTATTTTCAATGAGAGAAGCGTTGTTGTGGGAATAAGAGCGTTCCTTACTATATGGAAGCTGCTTATTCTTAAATGAGATAATCCCTTACTTTTGGCATAATCAACATAATCGCTGTTTTTAATGTCAATAACATTGCTTCTAAGGTTCCTTATAAGTACTGCAGATACACCTATGGCCTGAGTTATACTGGGAAGTATAAGACCAATAAAATGATCTGCAATAGTGTCGCCCCAGCCTGATACGGGTAATATTTTAAGTCTTACCGCAAATATTGTAAGAAGTACAAGTCCAATCCAGAACGCTGGAACAGAAAGTCCTATAAGAGCAATAACTCTTATGATTGAATCAGGAAGCTTATCCTTTTTAATTCCGGCAATATATCCGGGTATAAAGCTGAATATTATTGTAAAAAATGTTGACATAATGGTAAGCCATATTGTAGTGCCAACCCTTGAAAGTATTAAATCTGTAACGGGCATGCTGAACTTTATGGAATCACCGAGGTCAAGGGTGAATATGCCTTTAAAATAAAGTATCAGCTGTGTTAAGTACGATTCATTAAGTCCAAGCTTTTCTCTAAGAGCAGCAAGTGACTCGGCAGTGGCTCTTTCACCAAGCATTACCATAGCCGGATCGCCCGGAATAGCTCTTATAAGTACAAATATTAGAATAGCAACTATAAAAAATACAGGTATCATCTGTAAAATACGTTTTAAAATATAATTGAGCACATCCATGCTAATACCACCTCTTTTCGTTTCTATCCGTATTCCAAGCCTCCCTGCCGTTTATATACACTTTTTTAAGCTTTGTGGTATAGTGGAAGGGATCTCCGCTGAATACGTTAAAATCTGTATCGTTTCCCTCTTTAAGGGAACCAACCCTGTTATCAATGCCGAGTATTTGAGCCGGATATATGGTTATGAGCTTTATGCCGTCCTCCCAGGACACGCCTTCTTTGACCGCCAGCTGTGCCAGCAGGAGCAAATGCTCTATGGGAGTGCATCCATGGTCGGTTATAAGAGCTGTTTTTACACCGTTATTAAGCAAAACAGGAACGGTGGAATATCCTGTATTCCTCGTTTCGTTGCTGTACCGCCATGACAATGCAGTGCCAAAGCATACAGGAATTCCTTTTTCGCTTAATTGGTTCAAAACCTCAACAGCATCGAGGCCATGTTCTATAATTATATTTATACCGAACTCCTCCGAAAGCTTTATGGCTGAGAGTATATCGTCGCTTCTGAAAGCATGTATCCTAAAGGGAATATTCCCCTTAAGCACTTCACACACGGCTTCATAACCCGGCTGTTTCAAAAATGGGGTATTGTTTCTGATTGCCATTTCTTTATTTTCCGAATAAAAAATAGCTTTATAAAAGCAATCCCGTATAACCGATATGTTTCCGCCTCTGCTTGTGGCAGAGGAAGTATATTTAGATTCATTTTTTGGGATTTCGCCCAGAGCCCCCTTAAGGCAGGAAATCTCGGATATAAAGCGGTTTTCTATATCTCCGGCTGTTTTTACAATACAGCCCGTTCCGCTTATGGCAAGACCGCTTCCCGTAAGTATGCTGACGGTTGTGACTCCGCCGGATAGGGCATCGTCAAAGGCAGCATCGTTGAAATTTATTGAGTCGGCGGCATTTATAAACGGAGTAACCGCACCTAAATGGTTTTCCGAAAGGTCGTCTCCGGCAGAACCTATTACGGATTCCTGTATGCCTATATGGGTGTGGGCATCGATAAATCCCGGGGTAATTATACATCCGTCCAAATCGGATATTTCAGCCTGCTTAGGAATATTTTTAAGATCCTCGCCGCAGTACAATATTTTACCGCTGTCATCGTCCCATAGGATAATGCCCTTGTCCATAATTGAGCTGAAACAAGATACTATTTTGGCGTTTACTATTGCTTTTACTCCCATTTCACATTTCTCCTTAGTTAAACAGATAACAAAAGAGGCTGTGCATTAAGACTTAACAGACAAAGACATAGTATAGATTCTCTTTCAAAATTACTATTCTTTGCATGTTTTCTTTATTGCACAGCCCCTCTTTATTTAACACTTACAATGTGCTATTTATGAATCTAAATCTATCGATTATGTATCACCTATTATTCATATTTTACTAAGTTGTTGAAACGATATCTTCCAAGAGGAATCTGAACAAATCCGTCTATGGAATCACTCATAGCACTGCATATATCCTCATGGTAAAGATTATTGATGGGAACATCTTCATAATAGATTTCCTGAATCTGTTTGAAGTACTCACCACGTACATCTTCATCAAGCTCGCTTGTTGATGCATCAAACATCTCTTCAGCCTCTTCGTTTGTATATCCTGTTGAGAATGTATCAAGAACAAGAGTATTTTCAACGAAGCTTACAGGGTCAAGAATATCGTCTGACCATGTTCCTATAAGAACCTGGAAATTGCCAGCTGTCTGCAAATCAAGAAGTGTAGCTGTCTCAAGTGTTGTCAATGTTACGTCAACGCCTATTTCAGCCCACTGTGATTTAATAATTGTAGCAATCTGTTCAAATACTGTATTTCCTGAACGTACAAGGAATTCAAGCTCAAATCCATCCGGATATCCTGCGGAAGCAAGGAGCTCTTTAGCAGTTTCTATATCATATTCTCTGTCATCCAAATCATCATCATGGAAAAGGGCACTGCTTGAAAGTATGGTTGTAGCAACTTCGCCGTATCCATAAAGAACCATGTCAACTATTTCCTGTTTATTTGTTGCATAAGCAAGAGCCTGTCTTACTTCTTTATTTGAAAGTATTTCATCCCTTGTGTTGAATACAATATATCTGTTTGACATAGAAGCAACTGATGATGTAACTATGCCGTCTGTAGCTTCAAGAACCTGCATGCTGCTGAAAGGAACGTTTCCGATTATATCAACCTCACCGGCCTGGAGCTGCATAACTCTTGATTCGTCATCGGGAACAACCAAAACTCTGATAGTTTCTGTCTTAGGTTCATCCTCAACACGATAATAAGGATTCTTTGTAAATACTATTTCCTGCTCTTTTTCCCAAGATACAGCCATGTACGGGCCTGTTCCCATAGGAAGGCATGTGTCATATCCGTTTTCTTCATAGAATGCCTTTGACTGAACAAACATATTGAAGTTAGTAAAGTTTGCAAGCATAGCTGCATTGGGCTCTGTAAGTGTTACAACAAGAACATCGTCTGAAGGTGATGTAACAGTATCTATATCCTCGGCAGCAAATGCCCACCAGCCTTCTGTTCCGGCTTTAGCTCTTTCAAATGTCCATATCCAGTCTTCAGCGGTAACATCTGTACCGTCAGCAAACTTAACATCGGGCTTAAGATTAAATGTGTATGTAAGACCGTCGTCACTTATTTCCCAGCTTTCAGCAAGGCAGGGAACGATTTCTGTGCCGTCATCGCTAGGCATAACGAGTCCTTCAAGGAACAAATCATAAAGCCAAATAGCGCCGTTATCATTAACTGTTACAGGGTCAAAATTGTAACCGTCTGACTGTACAGCCATAACGATTTCATCCGCAATGGCGACTCCTTCAGCATCTTCCGATGATTCCTCCGCCTCGGTATCGGAAGAGCTTGAGCTCGATGAGCTGCATCCTGCTAAAGCAGAAAAGGCCATTACCACGACAAGTGCAGTTGCTAAAAATTTCTTCATTGACTTAACCTCCTTAAATAATAGTAATATCCGTTAGTTACTGTATGGTATGAGAAT
>JAJQDF010000112.1 GCA_021202325.1 Clostridiales bacterium
TTTTTAAGGGCTTAAAGGTCATTCAAAAGGCAAAATCTTCATTGTATGACAACTGAAAATAATGAGAAAAATTTTAGTCACAATATAAAGAAAAGCCGTCTTATAAAACGGCTGAATTTCAATAAAAAACGGCAGAAAACAATGAACAGAAATAAAGTGAAAAGCCCATATTTTTTAGCCTATGTGTATAGATAAAAAGACAAAAAATATTGACAAGAAATGATAATTATTAAAATAGATACATAAGATTTACTTATTATAAAATTCAAATTTTTCATAAAGAAGCTTGGCGCCGAATGTTTCTAATTCCGCACAATATTCCTCATATGCACTTAAGAATTTTTTGGCATCATCGGTGAGGACAGCGCCGCCGCCGTTTTTGCCTCCGGTAGTGGATATGAGAAGTGGGAAGCCTAGGTGCTTTTCGCAGTTTTTAACCATTTTCCACGCCTTGGAGTAGGCCATTTCCATGCTTATGGCGGCCTTTCTCAAGGAACCATGGATTTCGACTGCATCCAGGAGCTGTCTTATGCCGGGGCCGAAGCATTTTTCATCGGTAAAAAGGAGCACTCTTATCTTGGCCTTAAGTTCACTTTCCATTGTAAAACCTCCCAAAAGGTGATATTCTTTATTTAACATAACGACGGAGATGAGGCTTGTGACAGATATTTTAAATATCAAAAGGGGGTTGACCTCCATAGCCGGAAGCGGCGGAAAAACAACCCTTATGTATGCTTTGGCCGCCGAGCTTTCCAAAAAAGGCAGGGTTATTGTCTGCACGACTACGAAAATATACCGCCCTGAGAACATTATAACACTTGAGAGTCTGCAAAAGGAAGAAATAAAAAATATTTTTGCCGATAATAATATCCTATGTGCAGGGAAAGACTGCGGAGAGGGCAAAATTACCGCCCCGGATATGCCTTTTTCTAAGCTTTTGGAGGCAGCGGACTATGTAATCTGCGAGGCGGATGGCTCCAAGGGACTGCCGCTGAAAGCCCATGCCGAATATGAGCCGGTTATTCCGGCGGAAAGTGCAGAGACCATAGGCGTTTTGAGCATAAGCGGAGTAAACAAAAGGATAGCAAACGTCTGCCACAGACCTGAAATTTTTGCAAAGCTTGCCGGCCTTGATATAAATGATATAGCCGCACCAAAGGACATAGCCGAGGTTATAAAAAAAGAGGGACTGTTTGACAGGTTCATAATTAATCAAGTAAAAACCAAAGAACAGTTGTCAATGGCCGAAGAGATAGCCAAGGAGCTGGGCATTCCGGTGTTTGCCGGAGAAATAAGAAAGGGGAGACTCATATGCTTGCGCTCATAAAGGGAGCCGGGGATATTGCTTCGGGAATTGCGCTGAGGCTTAAGCATGCGAAGTTTGATATTGTTATGACCGATATAGAGAGGCCTACCTCAATAAGGCGGACGGTGTGCTTTTCCGAGGCCATAGTGAACGGCTCTGCGGTTGTGGAGGACGTAAAGGCCGAGAGAGCCAATAATGTTGATGAAATATATGACATAATAAGTAGAGGAAACATAGCGGTCATAGCCGATGAAAAGGCCGAGTGCAGGAGCATTATTAAGCCCGACTTTGTAATAGATGCCATACTTGCCAAGAAAAATTTAGGTACAGCCATAACCGATGCGCCGGTTGTAATTGCCGCTGGGCCGGGCTTTACTGCCGGTGTTGACTGCCATGCCGTTGTGGAAACCCAAAGAGGGCATTATCTTGGCAGGGTTATACTTAAGGGCAGTGCCGCACCCAACACCGGAGTTCCGGGAAATATCGGCGGCTATACCACAGAGAGAATAATACGGGCAGTGAAGGACGGAATATTTAGGCCGGTATGCGAAATAGGCGATGTTGTGAAGGCCGGGCAGATTGTAGCCTATGTGGATGATGAGCCCGTAAAATGCCAAATCGGCGGAGTGCTGAGGGGCATACTTCCCAAAGATACTCCAGTGCATAAAGGAATGAAAAGCGGAGATGTGGATCCCAGATGCAAAAGGGAGCATTGTTTCTGCGTATCGGATAAAGCACTGGCCGTAGGCGGCGGAGTGCTGGAGGCAATGCTTGCGCTGAAGGAGGACTGACATGGAAGATATAAAGCTGACTAAGCTGGCAAAATGCGCCGGCTGCGGAGCAAAGGTAGGCGCAGGGGTTTTGGCACAGCTTTTGGAAGATATAAAGTTACACGAGGATCCCAATCTTTTGGTGGGATTTGATAAAAGCGACGATGCTTCGGTATATAAGGTGAGCGATGATCTGGCAATAGTTCAGACTGTGGATTTCTTTCCGCCCATTGCCGACGATCCTTATACATTCGGACAGATAGCCGCCGCCAATGCCATGTCCGATGTTTACGCCATGGGCGGCGAGCCTAAGCTTTGCCTGAATATTATGGCTATCCCTGCGGATATGGATAAGGAACATGTCCACGCCCTTTTGAAGGGAGGATATGACAAAGCTTACGAGGCCGGCGCACTCATAACCGGCGGTCACTCCATACTGGATGATGAGCCGAAATACGGCTTGGCCGTAACGGGCTTTGTTCACCCTGATAAAATTATTACAAACAGCGGTGCCAAGCCTGGGGATGTGCTTATATTCACCAAGCCCATAGGCATAGGCATACTTACCACCGCCGCAAAGGCCGGACTTGTGTCCAAGGAAGGCGTGGAATACGCCGTAAAGCTTATGACAACCCTCAATAAATCAGCCAGGGATATAATGATAAAATACGATGTCCATGCCTGCACCGATGTTACGGGCTTCGGCATGATGGGGCATATGCTGGAAATGGTTCAGGGTTCCGATGTCAAGGCCATTGTGAATGTGGATAATATCGATTTTATTCTCGAGGCCAAAGAGATGGCTAAGATGGGCATACTGCCCGAGGGGCTTTACAGAAACAGAAGCTTTGCCGAAGCCTTTGTTGACGGCGGAAACGTTGAGCTTGCCCTTCAGGATATGCTATATGATCCCCAGACCTCCGGCGGCCTTCTTATTGCCGTATCAGCAGACGATGCCGACAATATGCTAGCCGAAATGAAAGGCAATGTCCCCAGTGCCAGGAAAATTGGACGGATTGAGGAATATGACGGCGGAGCAAGAATTGAATTAAAATAATATATACTTGTTGAATAAGCCTCTTTTTTGTCCTATAATGTTCTGCATTGGATGAGAAAGAGGTTATTTTTGTGAAAGAATATAAATTTGCGGTTAAAAAGGTTTTCCCGGTGCTGTTTTCCTATGTTTTTGTGGGGATAGCCAGCGGACTGCTTATGAAAAATGCCGGATATTCGGCAATATGGTCGCTTTTGTCGGGACTGTTCATATATGCCGGCTCAATGCAGATAGTCATGGTTCCGCTTTTGGCGGCGAAAACTCCGCTGTGGACATTGGCGGTTACGACACTTTTTATAAATGCCAGACATATTTTTTACGGCATAGGCTTTGTGGATGAATTCAGGCAAATGAAAAAAAGAAGCCGCTGGAAATATCCATACATGATACTTACAGTGACAGACGAAACCTATTCAATACTTTGCTCACTGGACTGCCCCAAGGAATACGACAGGCTCAATGTGGAGTTCTATATACTTTTTACAACGCAGATGATATGGGCGGCAAGCTGTACACTGGGCGCCCTCATAGGGAATGTCATTCCATTTGATACAACCGGAATAGATTTTTCCGCAACGGCGTTTTTCATATGTATTGTTGTGAACCAATGGAAGAGCTGCAGCACCCATATTCCGGCACTGACCGGGGTAATAAGCGCAGTTGTGTTTTATATTATTCTCGGTGCGGATTCATTCCTTCTGCCGTCGCTGTCGGTCAGCGTAATTGTTCTGGCACTGCTTAAGGATAGGGTGCATATAAGAGAAATGAAAGGGGAGAAAGCAAATGAATGATATAATGTTTACGGCGGCGTCCATAGCTGTAATAGCCGCTGTCACATGGATTTGCAGGGCGATTCCCTATATCATATTCGGAGGAAAAAGAGAAATACCGCCGGTTATAACCTATCTCGGCAAGGTACTTCCGGCGGCCATTATGATTATACTTGTTATATACTGCCTGAGGAATGTTGAATTTTTTAATTACAGCGAATCCCTTCCCACAATAATATCCGTGGCGGCAGTTGTGCTTCTGCAGTGGAAAAAAGAAAACACGATTCTGACAATAGCTGCCGGAACCGTGTTATACATGGTATTAATCAGAGTTATGTAAATGTGAAAGCACAAAGTGCGGAACAATGCGTGGTATTATAGAATTTTGATACAAACAACATTATATGAAGTAATGCAGTCTTTCTTTATATAGCCTCTGGAAAAGGGCAATAACCCTTCCGGTGAATATCATGGCGCATATTGTGCCTATGCCTATGCAGAGTATTTTGCCTTCGAAAATCAGTCCGCCGACGACGGTCACAACAAAGGCCGAAAGGTCGAATATGTTTTTTCCGAAGCCGAAGCCTCTGCCGGTCTTTTCGCCTATGAGGTTTGCCAGGGCATCGGCCGGGTTTGTTGTAAGCTCCATATCCACAATGAGGGATGAGCCCACGCCTATGCAGACTATGGCAAAGGCAAGTCCTGCGAATTTAAGCGGAAGGCTGTTTATAACCGGTATGAATATATCGAATATGCCTATGAAAAAGCTTGTCACAAAGCTTAATACTATCTGGAGCAGTCTTTCTATGCCGAAATCTTTCCTAAGCATGAGAAACTGTACAAATATGCATATGAGATATACCAAAAAACTGCCTACGCCAAGGTTTACGCCCAGTATCTGCGATACCGTATACTGCGCCGCTCCGTTGGGCGATGAGCCGAGGCCTGTCCTTGTGTTAATGGTGAGGCCGAGAGCCAGCACTATGTTTCCTATTAAGTAAATGAGCAGACGGGGAGCAACCCTGTCTTTATGTTCTATTTTTATTATCCTTGATAAATCCATTCCTTAAAAACCAACCTTCGCCAATGTATTTTTAATGTTTTCGCTGACGGAATCAAGCTTCGCCTTCTGCGTATCGGAAAGAGGAGGCATTTCATAGCTTATTATGCCGTCCTTTCCCACAGATACGGGTATTCCGAAGGAAACTCCGCCATAGCCGTACTCGCCGTCAAGAACCGATGAACATTCAAGCACTTTGCCCGAATCGGTTGCTATGGCCTCTATGAGGGGTTCAATGTTGACCGATGAGCACCAGCCCGATGTTCTGCCGCTGTCAAGCGACTGGAACTCGGCAAAGAAGTTGGACGTCATATTTTCAACGGCGGTTATTTCGTCATTGCTTAAGGCAAGGGGTTCTCCGCAGCAGGTTATTTGGTCATAGAGATTTATCTGCCCATTGCCGTGCTCGCCTATGCAGAAGCCCTCAATGTCTTTAAAGGGCTTGCCGGTAACCTTTGACACTGCCCATTTGAGTCTGTATGTGTCGTTGCCGTTGAAGCCGAGAATCTTTTTCCTGTCCCAGCCGAGGACTTTCCATATTATGTAGTTGAATATGTCAACGGGATTTGTTGCATTTATTATTACGGCCTGATTGGGGCAGTTTTCCCTTATCTGTTCGCAAATTGGCTTTACAAGCTTCATGTTGTCGTAAAGATATTCCAGTCTGTCGGCAACCTTTCTTTCGGGGATGCTTGCGGTAATGAGAATTATTCCGCAGTCCGCCAAATCCTTGTATTCTCCGTAGGTCACCTTTGTGCCGGATGAGCCGTATATTGCCTGCCCCATGTCTAAAACATGGCATTTGGCCAGGTTTTCCTTTACATCTATGAGCTTTATTTCCTCAAGATAGCCCTTCAATCCCGCAAGAAACGCAGATGTGGAGCCCAAAAGACCTGCGCCGCCTACTACTCCCATTTTCATAAGCTTTCCTCCGTTTCATAAACTATAAATGGCTTAACTTTTCTTTATATCTGCAATAAGCATATCAACATTTTCTTCCTTTGTTGCCCAGCTTGTGCATATTCGCTCCGCACTGTGGGTTTCGTCAACCCTTGCCTGATATTCGAATACATATTTTTCATTGAGCTTTTCAAGCAGGCTGTCGGGGAAAATGACAAACTGCTGATTGGCAGGGCTTTCCGAATAGAAGAAATAGCCGGACTCCCTTACAGCCTTGTTTATTTTGAGTGCCATATCGTCGGCATGCTTAGCAAGTTCAAAATAGAGGCCGTCCTTCAAAAGCTCGGTAAACTGTATGCCGAGAAGCCAGCCTTTGGCAAGCATTCCGCCTTTCTGTTTTATTATGTATCTGAAATCCTCTTTGAGGTCATCGTTAAGTATAACGACAGCCTCTCCGAACATGGCGCCGCATTTTGTTCCGCCGATATAGAATACATCGGTGTTTTCGGCTATTGTCTTTATATCCAAGTCGTTTTCCTCGCAGGCCAGGGCATAGCCAAGTCTTGCGCCATCAAGGAAGAGATACATTCCGCAGTCCCTGCAGGCGGCGTATATGTCTATAAGCTCGTCCTTTTTATATATTGTACCAATCTCTGTGGAATCGGATATATATACAAGCTTAGGCTGTGCTATATGCTCGTGGCTGAAATCTGCCCAATGGGCGACATGGATGTTCCTTACTATATCACCAGTGAGCTTGCCGTTTTCCGTAGGAATGCTCATAACCTTGTGGCCGGTGGACTCCACTGCTCCGGTTTCGTGTACGTTTATATGGCCACTTGAAGCGCATACGGCGCACTGGTGCGGCCTTAAAACTGAGGCTATAACAGTCATGTTTGCCTGTGTTCCGCCCACAAGGAAATGCACATCGGCGTTATCCTGTCCTATGAGATTTTTAATAATACCCCTTGCTTCATCACAGTATTCGTCCAGGCCGTAGCCCCCGACCTGGGTATCGCTGAGCTCGGACATTCTTTTGAGTATCCTCTCATGACATATTTCGCTGTAGTCGTTGTTGAATCTAATCATTTAAAATAACCTCCGTTGTTCCTTTCATACTTTTATTTCTTTTTGATTGCTTAAAATATTATAATCCATTTAGCATGATTTAACAATATCTACATTAA
>JAJQDF010000251.1 GCA_021202325.1 Clostridiales bacterium
GTTATGAAAGATGGAATAATAAAAATTGCAGAGGGAGCAAATAACATTAAAAGAATTATACAGAATTATTCGAACCTGACTTTAGACAACATGACTTTTTATTCTGAAAATCAGGTTGGTGGAGAAGATTACTGCTTAAGCTTCAATAATGGTACAATTATTTTTACAGGAAATACAAGTGTAATTTCATCAACTAGTGATGTAGTAGCTTTTGATGTTTATTATTGGGCTAATGGTTACTCGAATGGTACAACAGTTATTTTTGATGATGATTATACCGGCGAGATTACGGGAACAATTCTTTATGATAGTACAGATTCAACTAAAGCTACATTAGAAATAAATGGCGAAGGTACTTTTAGCACAATTTCACTGAGTAGCGATGCACAAGGGTTAGAAGACCCAGATATTACTATTACTGGCGGAACATATAGCGAATCTGTAGCAGAGTATGTTGAAGATGGATATGAATTATATAGTAGCAGTGACGGAACATATACATATTATGGAACAGAAGAAGCTGCAAAAGCAGCTGCAAGTGATGGAGATACTGTTGCTTCTATTAAGGTGCTGACAAGTGAAACAGAAAAATATACAGTAACTTTGGATGCCAATAACGGAACAATTGACGACTATGATGTTGAAATTTTGAAAGAAACAGTTTTAGATGGTAGCGAATATCCTCTTCCCACAGCAACACGTTCAGGATATACATTCGATGGCTGGAAAACAGGCTCAAAGACATATAAAGCTGGTAGTGAATATGAAGTAACTGGCAATATCACCTTTACCGCTCAGTGGACAAAGAAATCCACAGGTGGATCTTCTTACAGCCTTTCCGAGACAACAGGCTCAAGCAGCTCAAGTGATGAAGACGAAGAGGACAACACAACAGTTACAACACCCAGCACAACAGATACAACCTCAAGTGTATTTGCTGACCTCAGCACAAGCCATCCTTACTACGACTCAATAATGACAGCATACGAGAATGGCTGGATGGTAGGCGTCAGCTCAGATACATTTGCGGCTGAAGGATACCTAACAAGAGCTATGGCCGCAAAGATACTTCATAATGTTGCAGACAATCCTGAAGCTACGGATGTTGCATTGTTCCTTGATGTACCAAGCGGAGAATGGTATTCAGAGGCCATTGCGTGGGCATATGAGCAGGGTATTGTTGTTGGATATGATTCTCAGACATTTGGTCCTAACGACTATGTAACAGTAAATCAGTTCTGCATTATGCTTGCCAAGTACAAAGGCAAGGAAGTGCCGGAGTATACAAGCAATTCACCCTATGCGACTAGGGGATTAATAGCTTACATGATTGTAGAGTAAGCCACTTAAGCGGAACGAGGTTCCGTTTTGTGATGGAAGTAACGAGAAAAGTTCCAGTAGAAACTTTTCAATTTGCCGTGGCTAATAATTAGGCTTTGATGCCGTCGGAAGTGAATTCCGGCGGCATTGACTGTTTTTTGAAGACAAAATTAGGTTTGTTCAAAATTTTGAGGTAGTGGTTTTAAGATAACTTAGGTGGATAGCTGTCATCGCTTGAGGAATTCATTTCCGAAAGTGTCAAGACATAGAAAATAGCCAATGCAAGGGCAAAAGTTTCATCAGGAACTTTTGCCCTTGCCGCCGTTAATACAATGAAATCTCCCAAAGATTTCATCGTAAGCGCTTTGCGCTCCGCGCTTATTTTTTTGTGGCGCATTTAATGCTTTTGTTGTAGAATATATTTATACTAGTGGATTATCAATCCTAACGAGAGGAGTCTAACTATGAAATTTTATGAAATTACTTTCAGTCCTACAGGAGGTACAAAGAAAGTTGCTGATATTTTAAGCCATGAATTGGCGGAACAAATTGTAGAGGTCGACTTATGCGGCAGGAACGCCGATTTTACAAAGACAGCTTTAGAGGAGGACGACATTGTGCTGATTGCGGTTCCGTCCTACGGCGGACGTGTTCCGCAGACCGCCGTTGAGCGTTGGAGCGCCATAGCCGGAAAACAGGCCAAAGCGATTCTTGTCTGTGTTTACGGAAACCGTGCTTTTGATGATACACTGGCCGAAATGATGGACATCGCATGCAAAGCCGATTTCAGACCGGTTGCGGCAGTTGCGGCTTTGGCTGAACACTCAATAGTACGAAATCTTGCAGCCGGCAGACCGGATGCTGACGATGAAAAATGTCTGAAGAATATGGCGGCTGAAATTAAGCAAAAAATTGATGCTGAATACATAGGGGCGCCTCAGGTTCCGGGAAAGGCTCCAACAAAGCCGGCACCTCATTCTCCTGGAATGGGACCGAATCCTTCGGAAGCTTGCATAAAATGCGGACTTTGTGCTAAGGAATGCCCAGTTGATGCAATTGACCATGAGACGATGAAGCCCGATAACAAAAAATGCATTAGTTGCATGAGATGTATTTCCGTCTGTCCCGTTGAAGCAAAGAAGATGAACGCTGTTATTACCAGCCTTGGCGGTGTGGCTCTTAGCGTACTTTGCGCAAACAGAAAGGAATGCGAGCTGTTTATATAGAAGTTTAGCGTAACTATTTCGGATGGTGAAGCATATGAATATTTCGGCAGTGATACTAGCAGGAGGAAAAAGCCGCAGAATGGGCGGAAAAAATAAGGGCGACATAAACGTTGGCGGAAAGTCGGCAATAGAGAGAATAGCCGATGAGCTTGATTTTTTCGATGAGCTTATGATTTCGTCGGAAAAGAACGATAAATATAAAAAATACGGCAATGTTATTCCGGATATATATAAAAACTGCGGCCCGATGAGCGGTATATATACTGCTATGAAAAATTGTTCGGCAGACTGGCTGTTTGTAACTGCCTGCGATATGCCGCTTTTAAAGGGCAAAACCGTAAAACGGCTGTGCGGTAAGATAGATACAAATTATGATGCCGTTGTTGTTAAAAACGGTGACAGAATAGAACCTTTATTTGGAATATATAGTATCGGAATGGCCGATTTTTTCGAGAAGAAAATTATTGCAGGGAAATATGCTATGACCGATGCACTGTCCGAATTAAATGTAAGATATGTAAAGCTGTCGGAAATAACCGATGACGCTGACGAGATTTTCAACATGAATACACCTAGGGACTATTATAAGCTGACGGGTAATATTATGAAAATTGACTTGGAAAAGGCCGTTGGCCTCATTGAGAAAAACATAATAAATGAAAATAAACCGGAGAGGGTTTCCATATGGGACAGCCTTGGCAGAACCGTGGCCGTTGATGTTGTGTCTATGACGAATAATCCGCCGTTCCCCAGGTCGCCATATGACGGCTATGCCGTGAAGGCGGAGGACACACCTTCGAGTTCTCCGCTTAAGGTTGTCGGAGCAAGTTTTGCCGGTGAGCCTGCCGATGTGGCAGTCGCCAAGGGCGAAGCCGTAAGGATAATGACCGGCGGAGTTATTCCCGACGGAGCGGACTGCGTAGTTCCGCAGGAAGCGACAGACATAGGCGAAAGCTTTGTCATGATAAATAAATCCTATAAGCCCTATGATAATTATATTTTTAGGGGAGAGGACTTCCTAAAAGGGGACATCCTCATTAAAAAAGGAACAAAAATTAATGCCGCCTTGGCGGCACTGGCGGCTGCCGGTGGAAACGACAGCATTTTGGTATATCCTAAAATAAAGGCCGCAGTAATATCCACCGGTGATGAGCTGACCGAGGTAGGAAAGAAGCCGGAGCCGGGAAAGATATACGACACCAATTTGATATATGTTTCGATGCGGCTTAAGGAAATAGGCGGTGAAGTTGTATTTTCGGACGCTGTCGGCGACGATGCGGCAGAAATTGAAAGAAATATTAAATTGGCCTGCAGCGCTGCTGATTTGGTTATTACTACCGGCGGAGTTTCGGTCGGACAGAGGGACCTTATACCGCAGGTGCTGGAAAAGGCCGATGCTGAAATTATTTTTCACGGCGTTGATATAAAGCCGGGAATGCCCACTCTCTTTGCCAAGCTTGACGGAAAGCCGATACTTGCACTGTCCGGCAATCCCTTTGCGGCGGCTGTGGGCTTTGAGGCTTTAGGAAGACCTCTCATTGCCGGACTTATAGAAAACGAGGCAATTCTGCCCAAAAAGTCAGAGGCGGTTCTGGCCAACGATTTCAATAAAAAAAGCACGGCAAGACGATTCATAAAGGCTGTGGAGAAAAACGGCGTTGTGACTATTCCCGAGTCCCAAGGAAACGGCTCTGTCAAGACGACAGCGGAGTGCAACTGCTATATAGATGTTCTGAAGGGCTCGGAAGGGCTTAAAGCCGGAGACATGGCGGTGATATTCCATGTGTAGAATAATTGCCGTCAGCGGATATAAAAATTCAGGAAAAACGACACTGATAGAAAAACTGACAGCGTATTTGACTGGCAAAGGGCTTAAGGTGGCCGTAATAAAGCACGACGGTCATAGCTTTGAACCGGATAGGAATGGAACCGACACCAGGATGTTTCTTGATGCCGGAGCCTATGGAACGGCGGTTTTTGACGGCGAAAAATATCAGATAGTGAAAAGGCAAAAGGTTGATGCGGAAGCTTTAATAGAATTTTTTCCGGAAGCTGATTTGATATTTATTGAAGGACTTAAAAATTCAGCCTATCCTAAAATTTGGGTTGGTGAGTATAGTAATGCCGAAGTCCCAAATATAATTGCATGGGTTGGAAATAAGGAAAATTACCCATGTTTTGACCGGGATGAAACAGTCAAAATAGGCGAATTTGTATTGGAATTTATGAGGAGGTCGAAATGAGTACCGAAATTAAAAGGGCGGTATGCCCATATGACTGTCCGACTACCTGCGGATTTTTTGTCGAAACGGACGGAAACAAAATTATAAAAACAATACCTGACAAAAATCATCCGGCCTCACAGGGAATTCTTTGCCGAAAAATGAGAAAATATGAGGACTCGGTTAATTCCGATAAACGCATATTGAAGCCGCTCATAAGAACAGGCAAAAAAAGTGGCGGCGAGTTCAGAGAGGCATCATGGGATGAGGCGGTTAAGCTCATAAGCGGCAGATGGAAGGAAATAATAGATGAAAACGGTCCGGAGGCCATAGCCTATTGTAATTATTCCGGCGTAATGAGCGATATACAGAGAAACTGCGGAGAGGCATTTTTTAATTATATGGGAGCTTGTTCCCTTGTAAAAACGCTGTGCTCGACGGCCAAAGGTGTCGGCTATTCAAATGTAGTTGGAAAAACCAGCAGTCTTGATCCAAGAGAAATAAAGGACAGCGATCTGTATATTATATGGGGCTCGAATATGATGGCAACAAGTATACAGTCCATGCCGGACATAATTAATGCCAAAAGGGACGGTAAAAAGATAATTCTTGTGGAGCCCTATGCCGAGTCCATGAAGCAGTATTGCGATGAAATTATACTTATTAAGCCGGGAACCGACGGAGCTTTGGCATTGGCGATGATGAATGTGCTGGTAAAGCACGGCTTTGCGGATGAGGAGTTTTTGAGAGAAAATGCTGATGGATACGAAGAATTCAAGGAAACTTTGAGTGAGTATAGTCCTGAATGGGCGGAAGGTATAACCGGTATACCGGCAAAGACAATAGAGAATTTTGCGGCGGAGTACGGCAGAGCTAAGGCACCGGCAATAATTCTTGGAAGCGGAAATTCAAGATACGGCAACGGTGCAATGACAGTAAGACTTATTACAATACTGTCGCTTTTCACAGGAGTATGGATGAATAAGGGCGGCGGAATATGCGGCTGTGCGCCTATAGATACAAGTTATGTCAACCTAAAACTTATTAATAGAACTGATTTCAGACAAAAACCGGCAAAAAGGATAAATATAAATCAGCTGGGAACGGCTATAAAGGATAAAGAGATAAAAAGCCTGTATGTATACGGTGGAAATCCAGCCAACTCCGTCAGCAATATAAAGGCAGTTTTGGAAGGCCTTGAGAGGGAGGATATTTTCACCGTTGTTCACGAAAGGTTTATGACCGATACGGCAAAATATGCCGATGTCATACTGCCGGCAACATTTTCGGTTGAACAGACCGATATATACAGATCCTACGGCTACTGCACCCTTCAAACCGCTAGAAAAGCAGTGGAACCTCCCGGAGAATGTAAGAGCAACTGGGATACGTTTTGTCTGTTGGCCAAGGAAATGGGCTATGAGGATGAATATTTTACAAGAACAGAGGATGAGATGTTTGAGTTTGTGCTGAATAATCCTACGAAGGCCGTTGAAAAGCTATCCTACAGGGAAAGGCAGGAGCTTTTTAACGGAGGTTCAGTAAATATGCCTTTTTCGGATCATACGGTATGGAAGACGGACAGCGGAAAAATAAAGATTGTAAATGAAAAGCTGGCCGAGTCTATGCCAAGATACATCGAAAGCCATGGCGGAGAATACCCCATAAAATTGATTTCTGTTCCGGATGTGCATACACTTAATACGGTATTTACCAATAATCCTAATTTGTCCAATAAGAGAGGCACAATGCGCTTGGCAATACATAGTAAGGATGCCGAAGCGAGAGGAATAAAAAACAAAGACAGAATCATATGCTTCAATGATCTGGCTGAAGTCGAGTTTGAAGCCTTTGTTACTGAAAATATCGCCAAAGGAACAGCCGCTGCTGTGGGCACATTTAGGTCGGAGCAGACACTGAACGGACTGGGAGTAAATGCTTTGCACCACGACCGACTTTCCGATATGGGAGAGGCAACGACAATGAATGATAATACGGTAGACATAAGATTGGCGTAAAATAAAAATATATTTAAAGGAAGAAGCCCTTGCTGTGAGATTTTTTCTGATGGAGATATAGGC